>WRKK01000348.1 GCA_009782245.1 Defluviitaleaceae bacterium
TATCCGCCCCTACAAGCCGCCAAACGTAGGGGCGGATATTATCCGCCCGTTTTTTGTTAGATTGATTTACTATAAGTACACGCTTTAAGCCGTGAAAATGCCTACGATATGCGGAATATCCAACATTTTTTGAATGCAATTTCTACACATCTAAATTTATGTCATTTTTACACAAATATTGTCCTATAATTCACTAAAAAACAATGTGCATTTTTTTGACACACTTAATCATTTTAATAGGAAACCGTTTTCAAGCAACAAGACTGTTTTGTCAACTAGTAAAACGCAATTTTTATTAAACCCATATTTACAGCCCCGCCGCCGTTTTCTCCGCATTTTCGGCTAGGCTGTAATTTTTGCAAAATCGCTCAAACAGCTAAAATAACGCCGTTTTATCAGAACAACAAAATTTTCACACCCACAACCAAATATAAATTGCCCATATTTTGGGGCTTTTTGCCCGTTTTTACCAATTTATATGCACACATACACAAATATTGTCCAACACTTCACGAAAATTGGTATATTTTTTTCTACCCGCCCGTTATATAATAAAAGAAAATCCAATATTTCAAGGAGATGAACTTTTATGAAGAAATTGAGATTAACCGCAATTTTACTGGCGTTCACGCTATTTCTAGCCGCTTGTGCTACAGCCGATACTCCTGCAACAACGCCAGCAGGTGGCACTACTGCCACCGAGCAAGCAGGTGGCGACACCGCCGCCCCAGCCCAAACTCCAGCCACGGACGAACAAATAGAAATCCGTGTGGCTTGGTGGGGCTCGCAGGTGCGCCACGACCGCACCATGGAAGTTATCAATATGTTCATGGCGGAATATCCGCACATTAGCGTACAAGCCGAATTTTACGATTCCGCTGGTTATTGGACTGCTCTCAACACCCTTGCAGTCGCTGGCGACGTTTGGGACGTGTTCCAACTCGGCTCTAACTTCCCTGTCTATAGAGACAATATTTTGGTTTTGAACGACCTCATCGCTCAAGGACACATCGACATATCCCAAACAACACAAGATTTTATCGACATAACCAGCGATAGAGGCGACATTGTGGGAATTTCCAATGGCGTAAACGCTTGGGGAATCGCCTACGACCCAGCCATTTTTGAGGCGGCAGGTGCAGCACTACCGCACTCTCACTGGACTTGGGACGAATTTGAAACCGCCGCTCTGCTAATCCACGACCAACTCGGCATTTGGGGCATGAGCCAATTTGGCAACAATCCGTCCATCGTGCTAACGCAGTATATGTTCCAGCAGGGCATAGAATTTTGGCACCCCGAAGACGAAAGCCAACTCGGCTTTGACGACCCGTCCGTTATGGTAGGATTCTTCGAGATGTGGCGTAACCTTGTGCAAGCAGGTGCTGCGCCAGACCCTGGCGAGGCAATGCTAATTACCGACATTGAGGGCGACCCAGTTGTTACAGGCGATGCCGCCATGACTTACGTTGCCTCCAACCAATTTATAGCCCTGGCAAACGCCGCCGACAGACCGCTCCGCATGGTGCCCCTGCCCTCGCACGGCCCTGGTAGCGAACTCGGTTCGGACATCGTTTCCTCGCAAATGTTCTCGATAGCCAACAACTCCGCCCACCCAGAGGCCGCCGCCGCATTTATCAACTTCTTCCAAAATAGTATCGCCGCAAACCAAGTATTGCTAGGCGAGCGCGGCGTTCCAATCATGGAGCACGTTCGCGACACGCTCCAAGAGGAAGCCGAGCCAATAATTGCCGAAACTTACGCATTTATCTCGATGTTGGGCGATTTGGGCGCTGGAATGGGCGTTATAGTGGGCAATCCTGCCCAAGGCGAAGTAGAAGATTTCGCCAATTTGCTACTAGAGCAGGTGGTTTTTGGCATGATAACGCCAGAACAAGCCGCTCAGCAGTTGTTTGATTTTGCACTTAGTGTTATATAGTAGCTTGGTTTATAATAATTTAGTAGGTATTTTCTAGGGGCGACCGTCCCTTGCCCATCTGCTCGGCAGACGGGTCGGCGGTCGAATGATGACGGTCTGACGGTCGTCCCTGTATTACCTGCCCGCCCGACGGGTTCAACAGATAAAAGTAAAATTGCTATATAAAATCAAAATAAAATCAAAATTTGCCTTAGGCAGAATTGGAGATAGTTTTATGAAAAAATTAACCCTATTTTTAATAGCAACAATGCTGTTTTTAGCAGCTTGCACTACCGCCGATACGCCCATTGCAACCACTCCAGCAGGTGGCGGCACTACTGCAACCGCACCAGCCGATACCGCTGGCACAGGAGATGTGGTTGACACAGGTGGACACCCTATTTTAGATGCTGGCAACATTACTTTGTCATTCTCATGGTGGGGAAACGATGCTCGTGCAGATGCCATGGAGGCCTCTTTCAGACTTTTTGAAAGCTACTATCCCAATGTAACGATAGTTTCTAATACAGGTCCTTGGGACGGTTGGCAACAGGCTATTTTGGTAAATTTGTCTGCTGGTACAGAAGCGGATATTTTACAGGTAAATTATCCATGGGTACATAATTTTGGGCAAGGGAGCAACGTATTTTTAGATTTAGATACGGTCAGTCATATACTGGATTTGAGCGAATGGTCTGAAGAAATGTTGAACTTTATGCGAACTGCGGACGGACAGCTTTCCGCCGTACCACATGGCATGAACGGGCATTTTTTGATGTACAACAGAGCCGCAATAAACGAATTGGGACTCGACCGTTTTCCAGAAACGCTTGAAGAATTTATTGAATTTGGCCGTGAACTAGCCGCAGATAATGTTGCACTAGATTTTGCTGGCGAAAACAGATATTTGGCTTTTATAGCTGCCGAAGTGTTGGACAATATACTCCACAACATAATATTCAACGCTACGGGCAATACGTTCTTTGTTGGCAACGAGTTAGGCTTTACTTTTGAAGATGCCGTAAATGCTTATGAACTTTTCGTAACTATGTGGGAATATAATTTAATCCCCACAATTCAACAGGACGAGGGAATACCAATACAGCATAATCCCGCTTGGCTAGATGGACGGGCACTTTCTGCATTTATATGGGTTTCCACATTTTTTGTAGTTGAAGACGGCTACGAGGGCGGGCCTGGTACTGTAGATGATTTATATGTAGCTGTTTGGCCAGGACCTGCAGGTACGCCAGGTGTTGTATTGCAGCGCCCCACGATGGGTCATGCTATTTCGGCAAATACCCAGCACCCCGAGGCCGCCGCTTACTTTTTGAACTGGTTTTATACCAACGAAGACGCAATTTCCGCAATAGGCAGCGTTTTAGGTTTGCCTGGTGCTAATACAGCATCGATTGTAGCCGAAAGGGAAGGGCTTATAAGCGGCAACACGCTTGTAGGTGCAGAAATGTTGCAAAATGTACGTTCGGGTCCTATACACCATTTTTTTGAAGACGAAAACTTTAGACAACCCCGCCACATAATTATGGAGCAACTGGCACTTGGCATTATAACCGCTACCGAGGCCGCCCAATTATTGTTGGATTCACAAAACGAACAGTTGGCAAATATTGCGAATAATTAGCATTTTGGGGCTTTTTAGCAGAATATCCCTGATATAAAATCTGATATAAAATCTGATACAAAAGGGGATATTCTGTTAAAATATGGGAGGTATTGATTATGGCTTTACAGAAAGCTAAAGCTACTAAGGCTACCAAAACAAAATCTAAAATAAAAAAACGAATGGTTATGGCACCGCTTATGATGCTTATACCTTGGTTTTTAGGAATGGCTTTTTTCCGTGTGTACCCGATATTCTTATCTTTTTGGTATAGCCTTACAAATTTTCCGCTGCTAGGTGAGCGTACTTTTATTGGCTTGGACAACTTTAGACAAATATTTTTGAACGACACAACTTTTCACGCCTCTGCAATAGCTACTTTGCGGTATGTGTTTTTTGGTACACCTATGGTTTTGGCCGCCGCCCTTTTTATAGCCTTTGTACTTAACTTCAAATTAAAGGGTGTAAATATTTTTCGTACTGCTTATTATGTGCCGTCCATATTGGGGGGCAATGTTGCGGTATCTATACTATGGGTGCAAATGTTCAGAAACAACGGGCTTATAAATTCTGCCATAAATAATTTTAACAACGCAACGCCAGAATTTGCCAATATTCCAATAGTGTTTTGGCTTACAAGCGAAACTTGGGCGCCGTTTACCCTTATGTTACTGTCCGCATGGCAATTTGGCTCTGTTATGCTTATCTTTTTGGCGGCTTTGCAAAATGTATCTCCTAGCTTGTACGAGGCGGCATCTATAGATGGTGCCAAAGGTTGGCGGCAGTTTCGTTCTATAACGTTGCCCATTATCACGCCTGTTGTGCTGTTTAATGCCGTGAATGTCCTTTTGCGCCATTTTCAAGAATTTAACTCGGCATTTTTGGTTACTTCTGGCGGGCCTAATCAGTCTACGCTGTTCTTCAGCCTTTATATTTACGATATGGCTTTCCAAAGGCTACAAATGGGCTATGCCTCTGCACTTACGTGGATTTCGTTGGCGGCTATCGGTGTATTTACTTTAATATTGTTTTTCTCATCCAAATATTGGGTGCATTATAACGATTAGGAGGCGGAGCGATGACTACAAACACAAAAACAACTTCGCTAAGAATACGCAGATCAACGGTAGGTTCGGTTGTTCGTTACGTTATTTTAACAGCCGTTGGAATATTTTTGGCATATCCTTTATTTTGGATGTTGGGTTCGGCTTTTAAGTATAATGCTGATATTTTCGGCAATATAAACATATTGCCGCCCGTAGACCGCTGGACTTTCGCTAATTTTCCCATAGCGTGGCAACTTTCCAGGAGCAACACAATGCTATTTTACTATATAAACACTCTACGGTTTCTTATACCGTCCATTATATTTACCGTTATATCTTGCACTATTACAGCTTATGCTGTGGCTCGGTTCAATTTTCCTGGCAAAAAAATTGTTTTTACCGCTATTATAGTTACGCTGTTAATGCCAGGAATAGCCTTTACAATACCCATATTTATACTTTTTACCAATCTCGGGTTAGTAAACACCTTTGCCGCCTTGTATATTCAGGATATTTTCGCTGTCAACTCGTTCTTTATATTTATGGTTATCCAATTTTTAAGAACAGTACCACGGGAGTTGGACGAAGCTTCCTATATAGATGGTTGCAGTCCGTTGCAAACTCTTTGGTATATATTGGCACCTGTATTGCGGCCTGTTGTTATAACCGTGGCTTTGCTAAGTTTTATATGGGGAATGAACGCTTTTCAGGGGCCGCTAATTTTCTTAAACACGCCTGAACGCAGAGTATTAGCAGTTGCAATGCGTGGGCTTATGCAAGATGAGATGGCTGTGCAGTTTGGTGCAGTTTTTGCGGCGGCTACAATGGCACTTCTTCCTACTTTGGCTATATTCTTTGGTTGCTCTAAGTTTTTTGTAGAAAGCGTGGCAAGTTCGGGTGCAAAAGAATAACATTTAATTTTGCAGGGACGATTTTTTGCAAAGTTGCATGAAAGGTTGGTTTTGTATGCTTTTGTTAAAACGTATCATGGCGAATATGGTGGATATATCTGTTTTTTTAATAGTCGTAATATTGGCTTTTATGTATGTAGATCCGCAACTTTCGCAAATTTTTGGCAACAGCCCAGTTGTGGCTGGAATATTGCTTGTAATGACCGTTGTTGGTACTTTTATTTTGCAATATCAGTTTTTCAAAGTCAACCAAACAATAGGAAAAGCTTTTTTTCGCCTTGTAATAGTATCTTCAAACGATGCCAGACCCTTGACTCCTGGTATAATTATTCAAAGGGAACTGCTTGGTAAGTTGTGTACTGGTTATTTAATCTGCATACCCGTACTTTGGGGTGCACAAGGCAACCATGACATTGCCACCGAAACCAAAGTAATAAGCAAATAAAATTATTTGACAACTGCAAAAATAATGTGCTAAAATTGTACGATATTCTAAAGATTGGGCGGGGAATATCCGCCCATACGAAACAAACCCACCCATAATGGCGAAATTTTGCCAAAACACCTCATTATTTTATGGGGTCAAGGGGCGAAGTCCCTTGCGGGTCCAGGGCAGCGCCTTGGCGGGGTTTGGGGCAGCGCCCCAAGGTTTTGATTTTAATTTTAAGGGGGATTTTTTATGAAAGGAGTAACAATCGACAAAGCGGTGCGGAAAAAGCTGACTTTTGGGCAATGGCTTAACACGGATACCGTATCTGGGTATGTGTTTGCGTTGCCGTTTATTATTGGCTTTTCGTTTATGATGGCTGTGCCGATGTTTTTGTCGTTTTACTACTCGTTTACCGATTTTAATATGCTTAACACGCCCACTTTTATTGGACTGGACAACTATGTGCGAATGTGGAACGATATGCGGTTTCGCAACTCGGTTTCGGTAACTTTTCGGTTTGTGTTTTTGTCTGTGCCTGTGCGGCTGGTTTTTGGGCTGATGCTGGCATATGTGCTTACTCGCAAAACTAGCGGCGTGCATTTTTACCGCTCGATTTATTACTTGCCAACGCTGATTGGCGGCTCTATCGCCGTGGCGCTCGTTTGGGGGCAACTTTTCCAAAACCAAGGCGTGATAAATGTAGTGCTTGGTGCGTTCGGCTTGGACGGCGTTAATTGGTTCGGTAATCCCAATAATGCCCTGTGGCCGCTTATTTTCATGTCCGTGTGGCAGTTCGGCTCGTCCATGATAATTTTTGCGGCTGGGCTAAAGGATATTCCCGAAACCTACTACGAGGCGGCGGAAATTGACGGTGCGAACAAATGGCGCGTCTTTTTCAGTATAACCGTGCCGTGCCTTTCGCCGATTATCCTGTATAACCTTGTAATGCAGACGATTGCGGCGTTTATGACCTTTACGCAAGCGTTCATTATAACAGGCGGCGGGCCCGCCGATTCTACAAACTTTTTGGCACTGTACATCTACAACCACGCATTTAACTGGTTTAACATGGGTTACGCCTCCGCCATGAGTTGGGTGCTGCTGACGATGGTTGCCGTAAGTACGGCGTTTATCATGTGGACTTCCAAAAAATGGACGTTCTACGCCAACGAGTAGGGGGGGAGAATTTTGACAACTAAAAAAACTTTTTACAAGGTGCTGTATCACGTTTTGGTGGTATTTTTCGGCTTTATTATGGTGTACCCTGTGCTGTGGATGGTTTCTGGCTCGCTGAAAACCAACGTTGAAATTGCGACTGGGGCACTCACGCTTGTGCCACGTTACTGGCTTTGGGAGAATTTTCCGAACGGCTGGGCTGGTTTTGCTGGCATAACGTTTAGCACGTTTTTTTCAAACTCGCTGTTTTTGTCGGTGTTCACGACGATTGGCACGGTGCTAAGCTGCTCGCTGGTGGCTTATTCGCTGTCTCGGATACGGTTTCGTGGGCGGCGCATAATTTTCATGCTAATGATGTCAACCATGATGATACCTGCCCAAGTTATTCTGATACCGCAGTTTATCATTTTCCACCGTCTGGGCTTGGTTGGGACGTTTGTACCGCTGATTTTGCCGTCATTTTTCGGTGCGGCGTTTTTCATTTTCCTAATGATGCAGTTTATGGCAAGCATACCAAAAGAGCTGGACGAGGCGGCAATAGTGGACGGTTGCAACAAATACACGGTTTTCACACGCATTGTTTTTCCGCTGTTAAAGCCAGCGTTGGTAACAACGGCGATAATTCAGTTTTACTGGGCTTGGGACAACTTTTTAGGGCCGCTAATTTATCTGAACAACCCACGGCAATTCACGGTTTCGCTCGCCCTGCGAATGTTCGCCGACACCGCCTCGATAACAGACTTTGGGGCAATGTTCGCAATGAGTACGCTCTCGCTAATCCCAGTTTTCGTGATGTTTCTGCTGTTTAACAAGCAGCTTGTTGACGGAATTAGCACAATGGGCTTGAAAGGGTAAACAAAACATTAAAACCGTGGGGCTCTGCCCCACACCCCGCAAGGGACTTCGCCCCTTGACCCCACCTGCCTGTCGGCAGACAGGTAAAATTTTTATTGGCTGGGGCAAAAATTAGCAAATTGTATAAATTTGCGAAGAAAAAAATACAAAAATTGGCAAATTTGCACAAAATAACATCAAAAATTTTGCGGGTCAAGGGGCGCGCTCCTTGCGGGGTGGGGGGCAGCGCCCCACGGTTTTGACTTTAGGTAGGAGAAAACATGATAGACAGAAAAAACCTAATAACAAGGCATAATCCGAGGTTGACAACCGTTGACCGCTGTTCGCCGCTTACGGTGGGCAATGGCGGATTTGCCTTTACCGCCGATATTACAGGCTTGCAGACACTTTACGCCCACTATGAAAGCGAGTTTCCGCTTTGCACAATGGCGGAATGGGCTTGGCACACCACTCCACGGACGGCGGACGAGCAGGGCGAACTGCTTTTGACCGAATACGCACACGCAGGGCGTACGGTTTTTTATCCTGTGGAAAAAAAGGCTGGCAACGAGGGCGTTTATAATTGGTTGCGGCACAATCCGCATAAATTCAACCTTGCGCGCGTGTTTTTGACGGCGGACGGCGAGGAGATTTCGGCGGCGGATATTGGCGATGTTTCGCAAACTTTGCACATTTACGAGGGACGGCTGGAAAGCCATTTTACGGTAAAAGGTCAGCCTGTGAGGGTGGAGACTATTTGCGATTTTGCGACAGATACGCTGGGTTTTTCCGTGCAAGCGGCGGACAACATTACCGTAAATGTGGCGTTTCCGTACGGTCATCACGAGATTTCCGCTAGTGATTGGAGTGCGGAAAATTACGACAGGCATTCTAGCAGTTTGCAGCTGGATTTGGAAAATCCGCAAAATTCACAAATCTCAATAGTGCGGCGAATGGACAATATTAGTTATTTCGCAAATTTTTGCGAGGTTGACAAATTTTTGTCGGATTCTAAACACGTGTTTAACGTGCCGTGCAAGGAGTTCACGCTGAATTTTTCCGAGACGGAGACAAAAAATGTTCTATCGTTTGCGGCGTTAAAACAGCGGACAGCGGCGGCTTGGCAAGATTTTTGGCAAAATTGCGGCGTTATGGATTTCTCAAAATCGTCCGATGTGAGGGCGAATGAACTTGAACGGCGGATTATTTTGTCGCTGTATTTGTGCAGGGTGCAATCTTGCGGCACTTTGCCACCTGCCGAAACTGGCTTAACGCTAAATAGCTGGTATGGGCGGTTTCATTTGGAAATGCACGCTTGGCACTCGGCATTTTGGGTGTTGTACGGCAATTCCGCCTTGCTGGAGAAGAGTTTGGCGTGGTACAAAAAAATTCTGCCCAAGGCGAAAGAGAACGCCAAAATCAACGGCTACAAGGGTGCACGTTGGCCTAAGCAGGTTTGCCCAGACGGCACAGACAGCCCATCGCCGATTGCACCGCTGTTAGTTTGGCAACAACCGCACATTTTGTATATGCTGGATATGATTTACAAGGTTGGCAAAAACGGCAAAAACGAGGCGGAAAAGCGAGATTTTTTGGCGGAATATTGGGAAATTGCAAGAGAGACGGCGGACTTTATTTGTGATTTTTTGCAGGTTGACGAAAACGGCAAATATAATTTGGTTGCTCCGCTGATTCCTGCACAAGAGGAGCATGAGCCGACAGAGGTCAAAAATCCCACGCTTGAGTTAGAATATTTTCGATATGGCTTGAAAATTGCTATAGATTGGGCAAAATTGCTAGAAATTGGCAATAGCGAAATTTTTTCGCAAGATTTGGAAGATTCGCAAGATTCGCAAGATTTGTTAGAAAAGCAAGATTGGCAAAAATGGCGGCAATGGCAAAAAATTTACGCCAATATTGCCGAACCGCCCCATAAAAACGGCGTTTATTTGGCACACGAAAATTGTCCAGCCACGTTTGAGCAGTTCAACCGAGACCACCCGTCAATGGTGGGTGCGTTGGGCTTGTTGCCACAAGACCGAACCGACCGCAAAATAATGCAAGCCACCTTGGAGAAAGTTTTGGATTGCTGGCAAATGCAGACAATGTGGGGCTGGGATTTTGCGATGATGTCCATGACGGCGGTGCGGCTGGGCTTGCCAAAATTAGCGGTTGACTTACTGCTAATGGACACGCCCAAAAATGCGTACGTGGCAAGCGGCAACAATTTTCAGCAGACACGCAAGGATTTGCCGCTGTATCTGCCTGGGAACGGCTCGTTGTTGCTGGCGGCGGCTATGTTGGTTGGGCGGTTGCCTGATGGCTGGGTTGTTGAGGTTGAGGGGGTAAGTTCTAAATTTTCATAAGATTTTACACAAATAAATTTCACAAATACACAAATAAAGGAGAAAACAATGAATTTATTGCAAATAAAAAATGGTAAAATAAAATCCGCCGACAAAGATTTTTGGCTACGAGGTGTGTGCATCGGCGGCTGGCTTAACTTGGAAGATTTTATAAACGGTTATCCAGGCACGGAAAGTGGCGTTAGAAAGCACATTAAAGATGTTTTGGGCGAAAAAACTGGTCATTATTTTTTTGAGCGGCTGCTTGACAATTTTTTTTGCGAGGACGATATTATTTTTCTGAAAAAATTGGGCGTTACCTGCGTTCGCATTGCCCTAAATTACAAGCATTTTGAGGACGATTTACAGCCGTTTGAGTACAAAGAGGCGGGTTTTGCACGGCTAGAGCAGATTATAAAATTTTGCGAAAAACACGAAATTTACGCCGTTTTGGAGATGCACGTTGTGCCAGGTTGGCAAAATTGCCACTGGCACGGCGATAACGAGCGGGGTGCGTCGCTTTTTTGGACGCATAAACATTTCCAAGACAGGCTTTCTGGGCTGTGGTGCGAAATTGCACGGCGATACAAAGGTCGCGCGGCGATTGCGGGCTACGAATTAATGAACGAACCTTGCTCCAACACGCCAAACGGCGACCACCCATTTGACTTTTACGAAAATTATCGTCCCAACTGGGATATTATAAACGCTGTATACAAGCGGCTTGTGGCGGATATACGTGCAATCGATGCAGAGCATATAATTTTTATGGAGGGCGATAATTACGGGCGGTTTTTTGACGGATTAGATGCACCTTTTGCCGAAAATTTGGCTTATTCTGCCCATTCTTACGCAATGTCGGGCTTTGGTCCAAACGCCTATCCTGGGCATTTTGGCTTGGACAACTCGTATTGGGATAAAAATCGCCACAAGCTAGAGTTTACCAACCACCAGGGCTACAAGTTCACGCAACAGCACAATGTGCCGTGTTGGATAAGCGAGTTCGGCTCGCAGTACCACGGGCCAGCGGAGCAAGTGGCGGACAGGGTGCGGTCAATGGACGACCAGCTGGCAACTTACAACGAATGTAACGCACACTGGACAGCGTGGACTTACAAGGATTTGGGCGTTATGGGCTGGGTTACGCTAAACCCCGATTCCGAGATAATGCAGATAATTAAGCCAGTCCAGCAAATGAAAAAAAAGTTGGGTGCAGAAAATTTTGTAGCATTATTTGAGCCGTGCCCAGGGCGGGAAAAAGCGGCGGAATTGGCGGATTTTATGCTAGATACCGCAAACGCACCCTATAATCGGCGTTCTAATCAATTATCCTTTAACTATGCGGCTTTAACGGGCTATGCCGCCGCATTATTGCAACCAATGTACGCCGCCAGGTTTCGCAATATGACCGAAACGGATATTGACCGCATTATGTCGGCTTATCATATTAAAAATTGTTTGGAAAATACGGTGCTTTTGGCGGTTTTGGAAAAGCGGCTGAAATGGGGATAAATTAGCTTAAAGATAATTAGGTGTAGCAAAAACGGGCAGACCCGTTCGGCAGGCGAGTCCGCCCGTTGTTTTGTTAGATTAATTATTGGTCAAAATAACAACGCTGTTAGTATCAGCAACCCAATCCACATATGCACCAGTGGCCTCGGCAACCAGCCGCAAGGGCAACATAAACCGCCCATTATAAATAAACGGCTGAACATCGCCAAAAACCTGCACATCGTTTACGGTTATAAAATCAACGTTTTCCCTAACCAAAATTGTTGTGCTGTCGTTGCTGATTGCGGCGGTTGCGGTTTGGGAATCCCATTCAATGGCAAAGCCCATATTTTCAAATACGCCGCGCAACGGAACCATCGTCCTGTCGTTGATAATCATGGGCTGCACGTCTGTAAAAACAATGTTGCTACCGTTTACATTAACCGATATATTGGATTCGGCGGATTGTGCAAGTAGCGGAAATGTCGGCGTTTCCACAACGGGCGGCACGGGCGGAATAATTGGAACAGGCTCAACAGGTGCAACAGGCGGCAACGCTACGAGTGGCATTGGTCGCCCTGCACTTTGGGCAAAGGCAAGAACAGGCGAATCGTAAAAATTTTGCCTAAATTCAGCAATGTTCTCCTCGTTATATTCAATCAGTTCTATCACTATGCGGTTCATTTGAACGCCTACCAAAAAAGCGTTTGCTATGTCAAATATTGGAAAATCTCCCGCCATTAATCGGCTGTTCAACATTGCTATGGTTGCGAGAAGTTCCCTGTAAGAAAAGGTTGCTAACTGGATTTCAACGTTGTGTGCCTGCAAAATTTCCAGTACAGTTTGGGGCGTGTCGTCAAGCACTAGCACGACCAAATTTCCGTTGCCGTCAAAAAAAACGCCGCCAAAATCGTACGGAAAAATTAGCCCGTCAGCTGTATCGCCTGAAAACAAGTCAAAAAGCTCCCTTAACGTTGCGGACGAACGGGCATGGTTTGCCATAAATTCCGCGCCAAAGTGTTCAATCAGCATTGCCTCCATATCTTCAACAGAAATTTCTTGCGGCACGGGTGTTTCTTCGGGGGCGAAAGCATTAACGTTAATCGTAAAAAATAACGCCATAATCAGGCTGATAAATATTTTTTTACGCATAAAAAACCTCCTTAAAAACCGTGATTGATTTACGATTTGATTGTACCACAAAATTTTGGGATTGTACACAAAGACAAATATTAAAAAATCAGCGGGTCAAGGGGCGCGCTCCTTGCGGGGTCAAGGGGCAGCGCCCTTGCGGGGTGTGGGGCAGAGCCCCACGGTTTTGAAGTTGATCGTTGCGATTCAAAAAAATTTCCCGAAAACTTTCAAAAAACGCTTGCATTTTTCGGCACTTTATGCTAGAATGCCAATATAGATTAATTTGAAAGGAAGAATTGCCATGAAATTGTTTATTGACACAGCAAACACAGATCACATTAGAGAAGTCAACGATTGGGGCGTAATTTGCGGCGTAACCACCAATCCATCTTTAATTGCCAAAGAGGGCAGAGATTTTATAGAGGTTGTAAAAGAAATTACCTCCATTGTAGACGGGCCGATTAGTGCCGAAGTTATCAGCTTAACCGCCGCCGAAATGGTCGAAGAGGCTAAACCGCTTGCGGCGCTACACAAAAACATTGTAATAAAAATCCCAATGACCTTGGAGGGCTTAAAAGCCACAAAAGCCCTTACGGCACTAGGAATCAAAACTAACGTTACGCTAATTTTTTCCGCAACACAGGCGTTGTTGGCGGCTCGGGCTGGTGCTACCTACGTTAGCCCATTTTTGGGCAGACTAGACGACATCGGTATGGACGGCATGAACCTTATCGTTGAAATAGTGGAAATCTTCAACCGCCACGCAATCAGCACAGAAATCATCTCCGCAAGCGTTCGCCACCCAATACACGCCATACAGGCGGCTCGGCTCGGCTCGCACATTGCAACCGTGCCTTACGATGTACTTGTCCAAATGAGCAAACACCCGCTAACTGACGCAGGTATAGAGCGTTTTCTGAAAGATTGGGAGGGCGTAAAATAATGTTGACACCTGAAAATATAACAAAAACGGATCAACAAGCAATAAATACAATCCGTGTGCTTAGTGCCGAAATGGTACAAAAAGCCAATAGCGGACACCCAGGCACACCGCTTGGTGCCGCACCCGCCGCTTACGCCTTGTGGGCTGGCATTATGAACCACAATCCGCTAAATCCCCGCTGGGAAAACCGTGATAGATTCGTGCTTTCCGCAGGACACGCCTCGGCGTTGCTGTATTCGCTGTTGCACCTGTTCGGCTATGGGCTTACCATAAAGGATTTGCAACAGTTTCGCCAAAAAGGCAGCCTAACTCCAGGCCACCCAGAATTTGGGCATACCGCTGGCGTTGAAATTACCTCTGGCCCGCTGGGACAAGGCTTTGCCAACGCAGTCGGTTTCGCCTGGGCAGAGAAATTTTTGTCAACCCGTTTTAACAAGCCCGACCTCGAACTGGTCGATCATTACACATATGTGCTTTGCGGCGACGGCTGTTTGATGGAGGGAATAACTTCCGAGGCGGCATCGCTGGCTGGCACGTTAAAGTTGGGTAAATTAGTGGTTTTGTACGATTCCAACAAAATAACAATCGAGGGTTCAACGGATTTAGCTTTTACGGAAAAAACCGCAAAACGCTTTGAATCGTACGATTGGCACGTACAAACGGTGGAAGACGGAAACGATGTAGCCGCAATTTTAACCGCAATATCCGCCGCAAAAGCCGAAACCGACCGCCCATCTTTTATAGAAATAAAAACGCAAATCGGCTACGGCGCACCCAACAAACAAGGCAAACCTGCCGCACACGGCGAACCGCTAGGTGCTGAAGAAATTAAATTAATGAAAGAAAATTTGGGACACCCTGCGGAAGCCTTTGTAGTGTCTACTGAAGTAAAAGAACTGTTTGCAAAATTTGCCGCCGACGGTGCTAAAAAAAATCAAGAATGGCAAATGCTGTTATCTCGGTACGAAAAAGCCTACCGCGACGATTACGATGAATGGGAAAGCTGGAATCACACGGAAGTTGCGCCGTTTAAGTTTGCATCAAAAATGGCATCTAACGAATATTGGCATTACACGGACAGCACGGCAACCCGCTTGTCCTCCGAGATTGTTTTGAACAAGATAACGGACAGCTTGCCCAATTTAATCGGCGGCTCTGCCGACCTTGCGCCGTCCACAAAAGCAGTAATGAAAGAGCATTCCTATTATTCGCCAGAAAACACGGGCGGCTCTAACTTGCGGTTCGGCGTTCGGGAGCACGCAATGGCGGCAATCGCCAATGGAATGTCCGTACACGGCAGGTTGCGGCCTTACGTTGCAGGGTTTTTCGTGTTTAGCGATTACATGAAACACTCCATGCGGCTGTCGGCGCTTATGAATCAGCCTGTAATCTACATTATGACCCACGATAGCATAGGCGTTGGCGAAGACGGCCCAACGCACCAGCCCGTGGAGCATTTAGCGGCATTGCGTAGCATTCCCAACTTTACAGTAATTCGCCCATGCGATACCCGTGAAACGGCGGCGGCTTGGGCAATAGCCATAACTCGCACAACTAGCCCAACTGCACTTGTGCTTACACGCCAAAATTTGCCGCTGCTACCAGGCTCGGGCAAAAACGCACTCAACGGTGGCTACATATTAACCGATTCTATCAATCCAGCCACCAATTTACCCGATATTATCCTAATTGCAAGCGGCTCCGAGGTACATTTAATGACCCAAGCCCAAGAAGAGTTGCAAAAAGAGGGCATTTTTGCCAGAGTTGTAAGCATTCCGTCCTTTGAAATTTTTGAAGAGCAAGATTCCGCCTACAAGCAATCGGTTTTGCCGTCGGAAGTTAGAATCCGCCTAGCCGCCGAGGCTGGCACAAGTTTTGGCTGGCACAAATACATCGGCTTAGACGGCGACATTATCGCAATAGACCACTTTGGTGCATCTGCCCCCGCCGAATTGCTGTTTGAGGAGTATGGGTTTACTACTGAGAATGTTGTGGAGAGGGCTAAGGTATTGTTGAAGAAATAGGTTTAGCACGTAGAAAGTAGCCCGCTTTGGTTGATGATTGATGTGGGCTACTTTTGGTGTTGAAAATTTTGTGAATTGTTGTAGCAATTTAATTTTTATTTGTCTGACCTGCCTACCGAACGGGCAGGTAACGTAGGGGCGGATATTATCCCAATGTCATTAACTTTAGCCTATGTTGTAGAAATGCCGAAACGCACAAACGGGCGAACGGGGACGTTCGCCCCTACCCGACCGCCGTCAGGCGGGCGGGGAGGCGTATTGTAGGGGCGACCGTCCTCGGTCGCCCGTCCCCCTAATAAATCGTTTAAGTTAATGACAGTAATATTATCCGCCCGAAAGGCTAAATTAGCGAAAACATAAGAAACTGTAGCCTTATCTATTACTATACCAATGTAATGGAATGTGCAATATAGCTTGCAAACAAATCCCAAAAATTTTGACTTTCCCCAAAAATTGTTATATAATAATCTCACAAAAATTTTCAAAATCTAAGGTGGACAAAAAATGAACAATACAGAAGTAACAATAAATTCCCCAAAACTGCCCCCAAACGGCGGCATACTAACCAAAATCCGCCAATATGGCGAATTGGTAATGTTTTCGCACACGCTATACTCATTGCCGTTTGGCTTGGTTGCATTGTTTTGGGCGGCGGACGGCTTTCCGCCTGTGCGGCTGTTTTTCTGGGCTGTGCTTGCGTTGTTCGCCGCACGAATGGGTGCGAATGCGTTCAACCGCATTGCAGATTTGGTCATTGATGCAAAAAATCCACGTACGGCAATGCGACATTTACAAACAGGCAAAATCAAAGTTGCCGAAGCGTGGCTTATTTGCTTAGTTTGTATGGCGGTGCTTGCGGTTGCGGCTTTTATGATAAACGCAACGGCGTTAGTTTTGTTGCCAGCGGCTGCGGTGCTAATTTTGGGATATTCTTACACAAAGCGGTTTACGTGGCTGTGCAACTTCATTTTGGGAGCGGCTTGTGCTTGTGCGGTTGTCGGTGCGTGGATTGCGGTGCATGGTAGCACGGCGTTTTTTCCGCTAACAGAATTGCTATTTGGCTGGCTTGCGATTGTGCCGATAATCCTGGGCGGTGCGGTAATGCTGTATGTCGCTGGTTTCGATATCGTGTACGCAATCCAGGATATTGAAGTTGATAGGTCGCAAAAAATTTACTCGATACCAGGCAAATTTGGCGTAAAATGGGCATTGATAATATCGAGTGTGGCACATTTTGGTGCTATTGTGCTGTTGGGTTCGTTGGCGGTGCTGGCGGCGAACGGCTGGCTGTATCTCGTGGGCGTTGCAATAATGGCGTTTGTGCTATTTATGCAAAATTATACGGCATACAAAATTTATTATCTAAAAGACGAAAGCAAAAAGGGAACGTTTTTTGCAAGCTACAACGTCAACCGAATAAATAGTGCTTGCTTTTTACTGTTCGCAATGCTAGACTTATTTGTAGCTTAAAATTTTCGTTAAACAAACTTAAATTATTTCGGCAACAATTAAAAAGAAACGAAAATAAAACGAAAATAAACGAAAAAGAAACGAGGTTCACAAATGAAAAATATGGTTTTAGGAATCACAGGTGCAGGCGGCGCTATATTGGCAAAATATGCGCTAGAATATCTTTTTTCGCAAGACATAACGGTACATTTAATTTTGTCCAACACAGGAGAAAAAGTATATAAGCACGAAACAGGCGAGATTATCGAAGCGACAATAAAAGGTGTAAAAAACGTAAAACTGTACAAAAACAGCGATTTATTTGCCGCAATATCCAGCGGCTCTTTTGGCGTGGACGGAATGCTGATTTTGCCATGCTCGATGTCAACAGCCGCTAAAATAGCGGTCGGCATAAGCGATACATTAATCACGCGCACGGCGGCGGTCTGCCTAAAAGAACGCACCCCGCTAATTTTAGCCCCCCGCGAATCGCCGTTCAGCACCACGGCGCTCGCCAACTTGCTAACATTAAGCCAAAACGGTGCATACATAATGCCGCCCGTCCCAGCGTTTTACGACAAAAAACGGGATTTTGAAGAACTTTGCATTGGAATAGTTGGGCGGATTTTACATACTTTAGGGGTAGAAAATTATTTGTTTAGTAAATGGGACGGCGTGGAATAGGGCTGCCCCGCCAAAATACGGCATGATAAAATCAACCTAAAAGGAGGGCAAATTATGTCCAAACATTTTTGCACGTGCAATGTGCTAGATTGCCCAAACCACCCGCAAAACAACAACTCTGGCTGCGACAACTGCATACAAAAAAACTTGCAGCTAGGAGAAATTCCAGCGTGTTTTTGGGTAAACGAAACTATCGGCACTACAGAGTACAGCGCCGCAAATTTTGCAAAAAATCAACTTGCCAAAATTGCCGACAAAACGGCGTAAATGCGAAATAAAGGCAAAAATAAAATCCCGAAAGGAGCAATAGCCATGGCAACAACAGAACTGCTACTAAAAGTTGACGAAAAAATTTTCAAAGAATTTGAGGAATTTTGCACAAACGCAGGATTAAACCCAACTTCCGAGGTAACTACTTGCGTTACTAGATTTTTAATTACAAAGGATTTTACCAGCAACGCAAAATTTTCCGCACAGCCAAAAGAACCGCCAAAACCCCATAAAACCCCCGCAAAACCCGCAAAATCCACAAAATCCACAAAAAAAGAAATAACCATACGAGATTTGGCAGAAATTCCGTTTCGCAAAAACAACCGAGAAATTGATGCCCAAGCCGCCCTAGAATCCCTGTGGCGAGACGCAGAATTAGACGGCTCTTCCAACATGACAATGGAGGAAATTGATGCGGAAATTGCTCTTGCCCGTAAGGAAGAACGTGAACTAACGGCTAAATTAAAGGAGTTGCGAGCGGCTACTCCGTGGATAGATAGGTCGGAATTGCGAGAAGTTGACGATATGTACCCAGACGAGATGGAACTTGAAATGGACGAATTTCGCAAAATGGGCTACGAGGTGCCTAGAAGTGGCTGGTATTGTAAAAAAGTTGATAAATTTTGCCACTAGACTGCGGAATGGGAAAACGGCGGAATGGGAAAACGGGCGACCTGTCTGCCGACAGGTAGGCCGAGGACGGTCGCCCGTTTTCCCATTCCGATATTTCTACAATGTAAACCACAGGCAAAACAGGCAACCGCAAAGTACCAGTATCACTTAACAGTAAAAAAAATTAACAAAATTAGCGGGTCACCTGTCCGCCGGCAGGCGGGTGGGCAGCCTGACCGCCGTCAGGCGGGCGCCCCACGGTTTTGCAGTTATGTCCCCCCTAAAAAATACTCATAACAACAGGTGCTAACCCAATAACAAAGCCTAAAATGCCGCCTAGTGCCATAATTAGGTGCAGTTCGCGGCGAATGACTGATAAAACTAGCTTTTCTGCCTCTTCGGGGGCGAAAGCGTTTACTCGGTCTTCTATTATTGCTTTTATGTCTATGTGTTGTACAACGTGTTCGGCGACGGTTTCAAAGGCTGATATTAGTGGGATTTTTTTTTCGGTGTCTTCGCAAAATTTGTCTATGTTTTCGTCTATTTTGTCGGCTATTGTTAGCAGATTGTCCTCGTCTGATAAGTATTCTAGCAAGCCGTCTTTCATACTAAAGTATATTTTTTTGGGATCTAGGAACATACCCGCAAGTTTGCCCACGTGTTCGTTTATTAGGTTTTTTACTAGGGTTGGACCCTCTTCGTCTAGCCGTGGATATTCTAAATTTCGCAAATATTCCGATATTTTGGGAATATTTGTGCGAATCGCCTTTTTTATTTCAACCGCACCTTGCGATATAAGCGGCGAATTTACTAGTTTGTCCGTTAGCAGTTCTGGCGTTAATATGTGAGTGCCTACTACGTTCGCCAATTTTGCGGCAAGCCGTGCCTGTCCTTTTGGGATAAGCCCTGGCGTAAACGGGATTCTTACTCCAAAAATATACATTGCCCTGTGCGGCCTAAACAACATTCTTACCGCCAAAACATTTGTGCAATATCCAATAATTGCCCCTATTATTGGGGTCATTAATAAAGTGATTTCCATATTATCCTCTCTTTTGTCCTCTCTTTTGCAAATAATTTGTGCTATTTTTATTCCCTTACAAAATCATACCACATAAAAAAAAATCAATCAACTGCAACATTGCAAATATTGGTATTTGCCAATTTGTTATGTCGTTCCAAAAAAATTCGCAAAAAAATAATGTGCCGCCAAAAATCATTTGTGCAACTTGCACAAAAAAACCTCATTTTCGAGGCAAAATTTCGTAAATGACCGCCCTTGACACAATATATATATATATATA
>WRKK01000349.1 GCA_009782245.1 Defluviitaleaceae bacterium
AATTTGGCACAAAAAATCGCTTGCTAACCAAGCGATTTTTTGTGCCAAATTAATAAGTTTCCCAACCATTGCAAAATTTTATTCCGTAACAACTACTATTGTATAGTGTATCATTTTACCTGCACCAGTAATTTGCACCCGTTGGTTGCCTGCTGCCGAACGTCCGCCAACGAGCCAAGTCCAAGATACCATGCCGTTATCGTCTGAAATACTAGTGCCAAGTCCGCTTGCTGTAAGTCTATTAGGAGGAGATGCCGCCGACCAAATTGCTAGTTCATAGGAAGTATTAGGTTCGCCATGAAAAACAAGCGTTACGTTCTCGTTGCGTCTTATTTCTGGGAATGGCCCTGAAATTGTTTGGCTAAGTTCTCCATTTGAAAATATTATAATCGTTGTCCCAGTTCCAACTCTGGATATTTGTGGTTGTGTTGATTGCGGAGTTTCTACTGGAGCGGGTGCTGGTTGCGGCGTTTCTATTGGAACAGGCGTTGGTTGCGGCGTTGGCGGCGGCAAAACAGCCGCTTGCGGCAAGTTTGACGTTATTGTAATGGTCTGTGTGTCGGCGTTCCAATCCAAACTATAGTCCAAAGGCTCTAAAACGGCACGGAGCGGTAGCATTGTTGAACCACCTATTATTTGTGCGGGGGTATCCAAGGTATGTACTATGCCGTTTATTGTGAATGTTGTGTTGCCGATTGGAATTACAACTCGATTGCTACTATTTTCCAAAATAACTTGCCCGTCCCAAGATACATTAAACCCGAGTTGCTCAAATACGCCACGGATTGGCACAAACGTGCTGCCATCAACAATAATAGGGGTTTGTCCGTCAAAATTGACATTCTGCCCATTAACATTTACGCCAATTCCGCTGGCGTAAGTTGACAATGTAGCAAAAAATACCGCTACAAATGCCAACAAAGTTGTTGCTAAAAATTTTTTCATACTATATCCTCCTTAAGGAAATTTTAGCTTATTTTATGGTAAGATTTTTTTGGAATAAAATAAGCCTGTTTTGAGGCTCAATGGCTCAATGGCTCAATGGCTCAATGGCTCAATGGCTCAATGGCTCAATGGCTCAATGGCTCAATGGCTCAATGGCTCAATTTAATTATTACACGATTTTCAAAATTTGTCAAGTATTTTGAAAAAAATTTTTTGAAAAATAATGTTCAATTTGTACACTTGCGTTATAACGAAATTTATGCTATATTGGTTTCTACCAAACTTAAAAAAGAGGTGGGAAAAATGCCAAGTATTAAATCTAGCATCGAACGAGATAACGCCGCAACCGAAACAGCCTATTTATCAGCAATTCCAGGAATGGACGAAACTATAATAGAGGGGCTTAACACACCGCTTTCGGAGTGTGTACCTATAGAAGAAGTGTTAATAGAGCCATAAAAGAAACTATAGAACGAGACAACGCCAAAAAATAAAAAAATTTTTTTCAAAAACACTTGACAAGTAAATACTATTGATAGTATAATATAAATAGAAAGTGAGGTGAAAAAATTGGACTTTTATGAAATACTAGCCGCAATCGTTACAGGAACAGCCACCTGTCTGCCGACAGGCAGGCAGTATTAGGAGGAATATTCACAGCGTTCAAAATAAGGGAATCGCACTTAACATCAAAAAAGATAAAGTTAGAAATGCAGAAACTGCAGCTAGAAATGAGAAAGATAAGGCGAGGGGAGTAATCCCCTTCCCCTTTGGGGGACTTGCCTGTAAGTCCAATAAAATATGAGTATAATCAACTATGCTTTAATAGCAATTTTAGCCATAATGTTGTTAATTTGGCTAGTGTTATCGTGCCGTGTAAAATATTTGACGGCACAAAAAAACCGATTATTAAAAGAAAAGGAACGATTGGAAAATGCAAACAGCGAACTCGCAAACATTAGCCAATAAAAAGTGGCAACAAAAGAACCGTGAAAAAGCCCGATATTTAAGTAGCCGCTCCACCGCAAGAAGTTTTATAAAGAACCACGCAACAGCAGAAGATTTGGCGGAATTGCAAGCCTTGATAAATAATAGGGGGCAACCATCGCCCGAGACAACGCCAACAATTAAAAAAATTTAGCAAAAAAACAAAACGCCCCCACTATCCTTATCGCCTGTAGTTAGTTTGCGACTGATTTACGGGGTTTTTTCGTCAACCGAAAAAACAACAAAAACCGTACCAAAACAAAATATGTTTTGATACGGTTTTGCAGCCTAACCTACCTAACAACAAACCTAACCATATTCCGCACAATCTGCGAAACCTCCGCGCGGGTGGCGTTGCTATTTGGGTTTAGGTTAGCACCGTCGCCTTGCATTAGCCCAACGGCAACTGCCCAACGAACAGCGTCATCTGCCCAGGGTGCTACTTGGCTTGCATCGCCAAAATTGCCCATGTAGCCCCTTGCGGTTGTGTCTAATCCCAGCGAGTTTGCGTAGTTCATTAAAACTATTGCTATTTGCTGGCGGGTAATGTTCTCGTTTGGCCTAAATGTGCCGTCGCCAAAGCCTTGAATAATCCCTCTGGTCGCCGCCCAATTTATGCCCGTTGAATGTACATCTTCCACAGAAATATCGTTAAACATTAAATTCCCGCCGAAAAATATTGTGTCTTCTATTTCAAAAAATGCGTGTACGGTTTCGGCGCGCGTGGCTGGTACGTTGGGGTTAAACAGGTTGCCAACGCCGCTTAACAACGAATTTACCGCCAAAGCCCCCCTGTTTACAACAAATTGCACCACCGATGCAAACCAGTTGGCTGGCTCTATGTCGTTAAACTGGGTAAAATTAGATGTTGTGGATATTGTGCCCGTCTGCGTTATTAATGCGTACACCATGCCGTTTTCTACAAACGCCTTGCGAACAGGAACTGCCGTCCCGTTTGCGTTTAACAGTACAATAATTTCGTCTTCTGGCACGGCAAACGGAACTATGTTGGGGAAAACAACCCGCAAGCCGCCATTTACGGTGCTAACAGGCGTGTCGTCCAGCATAATTTGCAATATAGCCTGCCCGTTTTGGATTACTATCGTAAAGTGGAACATTTCGCCCGTCAGTGCCGAAAGTCCTATCAAAGCGGCTTGATTTAAGCTTATTCTGCCCAAAATGCCCGTATCCAACACTATGGAAATATTGCCGTCCACGACATATTGGCGGACTACTTCCATTGGTAGCAAAAATCCCGCTGTGTTGCCCGTTGATTCAAACGGCGGCAAAGTTACCACATTTGCAATCGGTGGCGGAATAACTGGCACGATAGGCGGTTGCGGAGTCGGCTGCGGTATCGGCTCTGGTGCTGGCGGTTGCGTTTGTCCGCCTTGGTTGGCTTGATTGCCTTGATTGCCTTGGTTGGCTTGATTACCCTGTCCACCTGCATTGTTGGTTGTCGGGCGTGGCGGCTGTATGGGAATTTCGCCGTCTGTTTCGTGTGCGTTGCCTACATTGCCGCCCTGGTTGCCGCCGCCTTGGTTTCCACCGCCGCCGCCTTGATTATTGCCGCCGCCTTGATTTCCGCCGCCGCCAGTTGGTGGATTTGTTGGCTGTGGAGGCACTACAAGCGTAAAGTTTTGGGCGGCTCTGTTTAACCTGCCGCCAAGAACCTCGGGTGTACCCTCGTCAGCATTAACACGAAACTCTGCCGCAATGGTGTTTGGGCCTGTTGGTCTGGCACGTTCAAAAGTTTGCTCTTGTATGATGATTCTTGTGCTGCCTGGCTCGGCGATGTAATCCACGCCAGATACAAGCGGCTCGCCGTTTAGCCAAAAGCGTATAAATTCGGCGTATAAACCTGCCGTTAAAAATGTCCGCTGTGCCTCGCTGGCAACGTCCATTACAACGTTGTAGCCGTTCATTTGCAAACCTACCCAATCTGTAATTTCGTGTCCAACGTCCGTTTGCTGTGCAACTAATTCGTTATCATCGTTGGATAGCACTCTCAAAACAAAGCTGTGCCGTGTGTTTGCGAAGATTGCGTTAGAATTTTGCAATTCCACGGTAAAGGCAAATTCGCCCGTACCTGTCGGAATACCGTAAAGTTCGCCGCTGGGTCGCAGCTCCATTCCGATATTCTCCAGTTCTTCCTCGCCCTCTATTATTATGGTTCTAACCCTGTTCCACGGGTACATATTGCTGTTCAAAATTATCGCTTGGTACGGCACATACAACACGGCATCGTCAAGGGTTGTTGTTGTTACAACGGGGTCGCCAGCTTGCCCTGTTATGCGGATTTCTATCGGCGGTTGCCCGTCTGCCGTTATTGTCAAAATTCCCTCAATTTCGCCGCTGCCGTTTTGTATTATGCGAATTTTCGCAACATTAGGCAACTCGCCCTCATAGCCTGCCGCTGGCGGGTCGGTTGTGGTAAAAGCCGCCAAAGTGTCGTTGCCCGTGCCGCCGACTGTCCAATAGCGGTCTAATGCGGCGTTGTTGGCGGTTGGGTTTAGCGTTAATTCTGCCCGTAAGCCCGTAAGCGGTGCGTTGCCCACGTTTGCTATGAAAATATCATGCACATTGTTGTGCCGCTCGTTAAGAAAAACCTCACGAGTTGGCAAGTTTCGGGGATTGTTTACAGGGTCTGCTATAATAGGCCCGTTTATGCCGTTTACAAAAAGCCGTCCGCCGCCTGTAAATTGCGGTACAAAAGTTACCCAATAGTTACGCAACCCCGAACCCAGCGGCGTTATTGCCGCATACTGCACAGGCCCGCCAGAAAAATCTCGGGAAGATTGTCCGCTAAACTGCCTAGCACCAGGGTTGCCGATAGTTCCCGCAAAAATAAGTGCGTCTGTTTGCGGGTCGGGGTCAAATGTGGGAACAAGCTGGCTAAGGTCAACATTTGTGTCCAAAAATAACACCGTCTGAAAACCGTGGGCAAAGTAGGTATCGTGTTCGTATGGCACTATGTAGTAGTTTTCTAGCCCGACCGCGCCCAGTACGTTAAACCACGGATCTCGCTCGCCTGGGTTAAATGGCTCGCCTAGGCTGTCGTCTCGGGGGGATAATTCTACCGTAAAGTTTATGGCAGAAACGGGCTGACCGCCGACAAAAAACACTATAGTAAAGGGGTTTATTGCCGCTGTTGCCCTAACGCCGCTGTTTGCGGTGGCTAGTTCGGTTAGGTTTTGTAGCACAATTTGGCTGGTTACGTTCGTGCCAGATGCCACCGCCGCCGCCGCTGTTGCGAAGTGTCCGCTAAATACCTGCACATCGTCCGAACTTTGGATAAACTCTGGTGCTAAAACTATGCCGATATAATGGGGCGTTTCGGTTACATTTGTCTCAAAACCCCGCAAAGTAAAGGTGTATTCGTACAGCGTTAGATGTTGCGGAACGCCCAAACTAATCCGCAAGTTATCGGCGGTTTGTTCGTAAACACCCACATTTTGTATAGCAATCGCAGAGCCAGCCGTTACGCTAAGCCGCTGAAATCCCACAACTGTGTTGGTGCTGTCGTAAAAAACTATGCCAAAATGTTCGGTTGTATTTGCCGCAATGGCAACGCCCGTGTTTAGACTGGCCAAATCAGTCAAAAAGTCATATATAAGGCGGTTAGTTACATCTAACGAGTTATTCGCATTGTAAGCCGCCACCGCTTGGGACGAAGTTTCAAAATCGCCCCGCACCGCCAGCGGTCTGTATGCGGCGTAAGCAGAATTTAGCGTTATGCCAAAATAACGAGACGGAGCAGTAAGCCCATCGCTGACAATTCTAGTAAAGGCGGTGGTTGTAGTGCCTGCGGCGGCAGGGTTGGTAAAAATAAGCGGACTAATCAACCCTCCGCGCGAGCCGCCCGTTTCGTCAACAAAGCGTATTTCGGAGATTCTGCTGGGTATGCTTGGCACATTAACGGTTAAAATAAGCCTGTGAAAGCCCACAACAGCGTTAGCGTTAGCGGGGTTGCGGAATATTATTGCAAAGTTCATTGTGCCAGGCACAAGTTCGACGTTTAGTGCGGGGTTGGTTTGAAGTTGTGCTGTGCCTATAACTCGGTCGGTTACGTCCAATGCTGGGTTTGCGTCAACAGCGGCTTGCACTTCCGCAAGAGTTGTAAAGTCCGTTTGCACTATTTGCGGCGTGTACACATCATAGTTTGTGTGAAGATTTATCGCAAAATAATGCGGATTTACGCCAAAACCAGCGGCGGATAAGTTGATGGTTCTGGTTGTTGTGCCTGTCATTGGGTTTGTTGTTGCTGGCGGTGTTGCTGGCGGGTGAAATAATCCGCCTGTAGAGTGAACCAACCTTGTTCCGCCAACCTCTTCAACAATGGAAATGCCCGACACTCTTGCTGGAAAGGAGGGTACGGTAATTGTTACGTCCAATCGGTGCAAAATTTCAACATTGCCGCCATTTTCAAAAAATATAGCAAAACTGTATATGCCAGGCTGGTCGATTCTAAAGCCTGTGCTTGTCGCCGTTAAATCGGAAATATTTAGCACATTGCTGGTAACATTTTGTGTGGTGGCGGCGGCGAGTATTTCGGCGGCGGTTGCGTTGTTGGGCGTGTTGTTGTCAATGCTGAACACTTGCGGGGTGTAATCTGCAAGATTGTGGTCGGGGTCTGTGCCAATATCAAAGGCAATAAAACTAGGGTTAATGCCAAAACCACGCAGATTACGAGAAATCGAAACAGCTTGGAAATCTGTTGTGCTAGACGATATTGAAACTGACTGTACAAAATTACCTCGGTTGCCGTCTATTTCTTCTATTATGCGAAAGTTGGCAACACGCTGGTTGGCTGGCACAACTTGACCTACGTTTACATTAAACCTATGCAAACCGACAGCGTTTCCGCCTTGCATAAAAAGAATAGCAAAATTGTACCCGCCCGATTGGTTTACTTGAAAGCCGCTGTTTGCGGTTGACATATTTTGGTCTAAAACTTGGCTTGTAACGGTGCGGTCGGGTTCGGTTTCAAACAGGGTTACTATTTCGGCTAAAGTTGCGTTTGCAAAACCGACTGGCAGATGCACAACTTCCACGGTGTAATTTTGCCTAAGCATGGGGTCTATCGTAAAATCTAAAAAATGCGGGGTAAACGTTGTGCCAACCAAAGTTGCCATTAGCCACGCCGTTTGCGATTCACCTGTGCCAGATAAATTAGTGCTTTCTGATAATACTCTAGTGCCGTCGTTTTGGTGGTACAGCCGCGCACTTTGCACAACGCTTGGCGGAGCAACTAAAACGGAAATTCTATAGCGAACATTTTCGGGGTCTAGCTGGGCGGCGGACCCGACAATAAATTCCAGTTCGTGTAGTGCGGGGCGGGATAAATCTATAATGCCGTTATCGATAATTTGGTGCGGAACGCCCTCGTTGGGTAAATCGTGGCGAACCCAAACAACTTCGTTACCTGCGGCGGAACTAACAATAGAGGAAACTCGCACATTGTTGAACTGAAAGCGGTCGTAAATATAGCTTAAAGTTATGGGGTCTAGTTCCACAACACGCAACGGTAGCAACGAGGCTGGCTCGAACGGAGCATCAAAAAATTGTTTAGGAACTGGCCGCAACACAATAACATCGTTGCCGACAATTAAGCTGATAGACTGCAACAAGTTAGGGTTATTCTGCACGGTGGCAACGCTAAAAATATGGTTGCCCACTTGCACGGTACTTTGCGGCGTATCAAACCATTCAATAAAAGTTACGCCCTGGTACTGAAATTGCACCTCGTACGGGAAAAATGCGTTATCTTCTAGCTGAATGGTAAAATTGCCAAAACTGTCAAAAAGTCGGTAGTTCCACGGCGTTTGTGCCGCACGTTGCGTATCAAAGCCAACAGTTACTTCTTGTCTGCCAAGGTTAAAAATAACCTCGCTTGTGCCGCCAATAGCGGGCGGTGTGGCAAATTCGATTTCGGCGGTAGCGTTAAATAAATTTGGCAAGCCGATAAAATCTAAAATGCTGGTGTCTTCGTTGGCAAAGGCTATAGAAGCAACCGAAACGCTAGATATAGCCAAAACTAACGCCAAAAACATTGCCAATTTCTTTTTCAAATTTTTCCAATTTTTCCAATTTTTCCAGTTGTTCCAGTTTTTCAATTTCATAGTTAATCCTCCTTAATTTTGTGTTGCCATTGCAATAAGGTCGTCTATATTATAAATGCGAGAAACTCGCAAGTTGCCCGTGGGATAGTTGAAAACCAAGGTATATTCGCCATTTTGCGGGTTTTGCAAAATATCGTTTAAGTAGTGCAAAATTGCCAACTGTTCGCCTTGTGCGTTTAGCAAAATGCCGAAAGCGTGTCCGTCTGTTCCTCTAATATACTGGGTTACAATGTAATTGCCAGCTTGTGTTACGTATGTTAAAAATGCGTCTTGCTCTAGTTCTCGTATGAAGTTGCCTGTTATTACGCTGTATGCGCGGGGTGCGGCGTGTAAGGCTGATTCTATGCGTAGAGTGTCGGTGTAAAATATTTCAAACAGCGTTTCATCTGGCGGTGCGGCGGTCTGCTCGAATAGCAAAGTGCCGTCCTGTGCCGAGAACGCTTTTATTGTGCCGTCCCGATAGGTTACTTCTAAATAATCTACATAATCTACTAAATGACCATTATGACCATTTTGTGCAACCCGCCGAAATTGCTGATCGTGCACTTCGCCAGCATTGGGAATTTGCACCTCTGCTATTAAGCCGCCCATTATATCATACAACCGAAAATGCTGCACGCCGTACAACATAACCGTTTGCCAATCGCTGCTAATTCGGGCTTGGTGGTGCGAAAAAGTTGGGTCGAAGGTAAAAATATTGGCGGTTTCGTTGGTTTTTAGCTGCATAGCCAAAATATTGGGCGAATCCAGCGTTGCGGCTAAAGCGGTATATCTTGCAATTTGCACCATATTTGCAGACATTTCCTGTGCAGATATAATATTAGCAAAAATATCAAAAAATTGCAACTGGGTTGTGCCGCTGTTGTCGGCGGCGATAATGGCGTGTTCGGCGGTAATGTCAAACGCCAGAATATTATAAGGCGTTGTAACCAGCGGAATTTGCTCATTTGTTGCCATATTAATTTCCACTAAAATATTTGCGGTTTGCACAAAAATTCCCGTTGCGTCTGCGTGGGCAATAAAAGGCGTTTGCGATTCAAAGCCGCCCATTTGCTCGCCTGTTTGGCTATTTAGCACAACAAAAATCGAGTTATTTTGCGAAATAGCCGAAAAAGCGAAATAATTTTCGTGAAAACCGCCGTCAAAGCGGGTAAAGTTGGAAGTTTCGTCAAAAAGTTGCATATTTTCGGCTGGGTTTGCGGGGCTATACAGCCACAACGAGCCATCGGCAAAACTAACCGCCGCCAGCGAGCCATCGTGGTTTATCGCAAGCAAATTTTCCTGCGGATTAGCAAAAATGTCATTCGGCGGAACTCGCTGCTGGTTGCCGTTAAAATTTATTTGGGAAATAACCGCTCCGTTGGCGGCATTGTAGAGGGTTGCAAAAGAGTTATCTCGGTAAATTGCGGCAACCGTGCTGTTATCGGCGGATATTGCAATAGCGGTGGCAAGTTCGCCCCGCCACAGGTTTGCGCCCGTTATAAAATTACGTGCCGTTATGCCGTTCGGGCTAGGGTAAACAATAATATCTTCCGTTAAAAAGCGTACTTCCGCCAAAGCGGAATTAACAGCGGGTAAAGTTGCAAGCGGTTGCAAAGTGGCTGTATCAAAAACGGTAACATTGCCCAAAAACACCGCCGCCGCGCGGCTGCCGCTATCAGAAATCTGCAAAAATAGCGGGTTGGCGGGCAATGCAAAAAATCCAAGCGGCTTAAACCCGTCGGATAAATCGTAAACGTTAAGTGCGTTCGTTAGTGCTAATTGCCCTTGCGAAGTTTGCCGTATTTGCAACGATTGCAGGGCGTATTCCGTGGCGGCGGCTATATTGCCTTGTTGCAACGCCGTACCAGATTGTTCCGCCATTAAAAATGCCGTTTGCAGTTGCTCGTTTTGCTGTAAGCCAAAAAACGTAGTTAAAACGCCCATCAAAAACAGCATTGTAATAAAAGTAGCGGCTATTGCCCGTATTCGGCGGAACTGTTTGGTGCGGTAATCGTTTTTACGCATATTGTGCAGTGCGGCCAGCATTTCTTGGGCGGATTGCCAGCGGTCTTCTTTGCGGGGTTTCATGGCTTTGTTGATAATATCGGCAAAAGCCAGACTGCAAATTTGGCTATTTAGCGGGATAACATTTGTGGCGTTTTGCGGCGGCTTTATCCCGCAAATGGCGTGGTACAAAGTAGCGCCAAGGCTGTAAATATCCGATTGTGTAGTTAGTATAACTTTTCTGCCAGTTTTTCTGTAGCTTTCGGAATACATATTTACGGTATCGTCGGGGCTGCTAAAATCTACGCCGTAATGTTCGGGCGATGCGTAACCTTGACTGCGCCCAACTGCAATAGCGCCAGCCTCGCCCAACGCAAGGGCAATATTAAAATCGATAAGATAAGTTTCGCCGTCGGGAGCTACCATAACGTTTGCGGGTTTAATATCGGCGTGTAAAATGCCGTGCGGCGGACGGCTATGCAGGTAAATAAGGGCTTGTAACAGCTGTTTTGTAATATCGATAATTTGTGCCTGGCTAAACGGGAAATTCATTTTCAGCAAATATTCCAAGCTATTGCCAGCGATGTAGTCCATAACGGTGTACACAATATTATTTTCTATAACAAAGTCGTACACTTGCGGGATATTAGTATGGCTAAGATATTTCAGCGAGTCCGCCTCTCGGCGCAACGAAACAAGCCGCGAGGCGGTACTCTGCGGCGAAGACGAGCCCGAAATAAGCTGTTCGGTGGTTTCTTGTGTAAATGTGCGTTTGTCTGCCTTTAGCACTACTTTTTTCTTTAACCGCAAATGTTCAGCAAGATACACTACTCCGCCGCCGCCAGCACCAATTTCCGCTATTATTTGATACGTCTGTGCTATTATCAAGTTTTATCCTCCTGTTCGATACCTTAAAACCGTGGGGGGACGGGCGACCGTCCTCGGTCGCCCGTTCCCCCAACGTATTCGCCCGTTGTTGCCTGTTCGGTTGCCCGTTTTGGTTTGCCCGTTCGTTTGCCCGTTTCGGTCGCCCGTTTCGGTTGCCCGTTCGTTTGCCCGTTTTGGTTGCCCGTTCGTTTGCCCGTTTGGTTGCCCGTTCGTTTGCCCGTTTTGGTCGCCCGTTCGTTTGCCCGTTTCGGTCGCTCGTTCGTTTGCCCGTTTCGGTCGCCCGTTCGTTTGTCCGTTTGCCTGTTCCTTACACACACGGGCAGATAATATTACTGTCATTAATTTAATGGTAAAAAATTGTAATTTTCAACAGTTGGGCTATTGCGAAAGGCAAGCAAACCGCAAGGGGGCGGCTCATTTGCTCGCCATACGGCGCTCACAAACGAGCCTGTAGGCAAGATTGTTGCAAACATATACAACTATTATATCTGCAACTTCAGTTCCCGTTTGCCAATTTTCACAATATCGCCCACGTTTATCAATGTTGGAATGTTGGGCTGAATTTTTGCACCGTTTATAAACGTGCCATTTTTGGAATTTAGGTCTGTAACGTAGTGCTTGTCGAATGTGTTGGTTACAGTTATATGCTCTTTGCCGATAAATTTGTCGTCTTCGTCGGAAAAGCAGTGGTGCGTTGTGCCAGTTTGTCTGCCGATTACGAATGGATATTGCGTAAAAGGTATAGTTTTGGTGGGTCTGCCGTTTTCTAGTAGTGCAAAACTGGCGGTACTAGCGGGAGACAAAAAGACGGTGTCTGCGGCTAAATCTTGTTCGGTGAAAACATCGCTGTAAGTATCGTAAACAGGTGGGGCTTGTGGTGCGGGGCGTGGTGCGGGTGGTGCGGCGGGTTGCACGGGTGGCGGCGGATAACTTGCGGCAGGTTGCACGGGCGGCGGTGGCGGATAGCTTGCGGCGGGTGGTTGCGGCGGCGGTGCAAATTGCGGAGCAGGTGGGTAGCTTGGTGCTTGCGGGTTATACGCATCGTGCGGGTTGTATGCTTGTGGTGCTTGCGGTGCTTGCGGATAGCCCGTTGCATATGGGTTGTACGCTCGTGGGTCTGGGCCGTAAATATTTGGGCCCGCTTGCCCTTGCGTTGCCAACAGCACAATTATGTATATAAACATTGCAAGCGAAACTAGCGACATTATTACTCCAAAAAGCATCATACCCGCGCCAGCACCAGCCGCACCCATGCCGCCGCCAAAAGCAGCGCCAAGTCCGCCAAAAATAGCAGCAGCACCGCCAAAAATCATTAAAGTAAGGCCTATCCCAGAAAGTAGCCCAGTTACAATAGAAATTAAAAAGTAAAAACCGCCAGATCTACCAATATCGTGAAAGCGGCGTACAGCCAAAGATAAACCAGGTATAATAATCACGAGACCATATACACCTTGCAACAGCGATAGCACCGAGGACAAAGCAGTAGCGATAAAAACAAGCCCCAGAATAGAAAGAACAGTATTAATAAGTATATTTGCCAAATAAAAGTACCAATATTCTGCGCGGGTGGCTCTACCGCTAAAGTTTACATAGTTGCGAAACGCACTAGCATAGCACTGAGAAAAAGTCATAAAAATCCTCCTAAGTTAGCGAACCAGTTTGCCATATTCGCTATTTAACTTTTTGTTTAATTTTGCGGCGTGTATTTTTAGGGCAATAGCAGTGGTAATACCCAAAAAAACAGCGGTTGCGGTTATTGTCAAGCCAAGGTAAAATAAATTTACCAAAAAATTATCCATTGTCGGTTTCCTCGGCGGTTGGCGGGGTTGGTTGCCCCCCTTGCTCTAGTTGTTGTTTGTAGTAGGTTGTAAGGGTTGATATAAAGTCGTCGCGCTCGGTGTCTTCAAAGCCGCGGAAAATTACTTCGGCAATATTTTCGTGGTTAAACAAAAATTGATATTCTTTGCCCACATTGCCCTCTGGATACAATACGCCAACATAATCATAATCGTTGGCTGTGCCGTCTTCTAGCACATCGGTTTGTTTTATACCGAAAATCATAAGGCGTTTTATGCCCTCTTTTAATAGGACTATCGAGCCTATTGGTAATAATTCTGCTATTTCCATGTTTTGTGTCTCCTTTAATTTTTAGTTTTTTTGTTATCTTCTTCTGAACAAGTTCCTTACCCACCTGACGGGAGCAGTAACGGTATTCACAACGGCTTGCCCAACGTCTTTTACCACATTAGTTGCGGTATTCCACGCATCATTTACCACATTGGTTGTAGTATTCCACCAATCAGCAACGGTATCTCCTACAACTTGTGCGGCACCACCAATCCAATTTCCAATATTTTGTGCAGTATTGTCGAACCAGTTTGTAACGGTATTCCATGCACCTTGCACGGCGTTGCCTACGTTGCCTAAAAAATTACTTACGTTGCTACTTATCCAGTTGTGAAGGTCTTTGCCCCATTGAGTTTGAGAAAATACAAATGAACCTATGCCAACCACAAGACCCGCAATAGCACCCACTACATTTCCTAAACCAGGTTTAACCGAACCTTTAACTGCACCTTTTGCAACAAATTTTGCTATAAATGAAATCCCTTTCCATGCGGCAGAAGTGCTAACGCTTGCTGTAACGTTGCCGATTGCATCTGTAATGCTTAAATCGCCAGTTATCATACCTGCAATAGAAGAAATTATACTAGTACCTGCTGAAACGCCTATCCCAAGCCAACCTGGCAAATTTTTCAAATTTGGCAAAGCATTGGATAGCAGAGCAAATACATTGTATGATTGCAAAAGTAAATCAACAATGGCATAAGCATCTTTTGTACTTTTTGCTAGGTTAGATATAAAATCCATCAACTTTGCTATTGCACCAGGATTATTGCCTACTGCGTCGCTTATTAGCAACTCCATTTTATCCAATTCCTCGGGCGTTACCCCTGATAAAACCCTAAAAGAATTTTCGTCCGCCTCGTTGGCGATTCTGATAACATCGGATAAAAATACTCTTAGTGTGAATGTATCGGTAGAAAGGGTGCTTACAAGGTTTGCCCGTTGGTTAATTCTTTGGATAATGTCGGATATGCCAAAGCCGTGTTGGCCGTGCAATCTGCTTGCGGCTTGGTTTATTCTTGTGCGATAACTGCCAATGTTATTGGCAACCCTGCCAACTTCTATTGCTGCGTTATTTAATTGTGTTGCTCGTAAAACAAATTCACTCATTTTTTTCCCCCTTTTTGGTTTGTTTTGTTGTGGTTACCAGAATCTAAGCCAATTAACAACGGTGTTTACCCCATTAGTAATACCCTGTCCAATGTCATTAAGTACAGTTCCTGCGTCAACAATAACATCTATAGTCCCAGCACCGATATTATATAAGTCAGAAACAATATTCCCGTTGCCCGTAACGACATTTCCCAAGCCAGAAAGAGCATTCCCCATACTATCAAGTAGGTTTCCTGTGCTATTACCTAAATTCCCCAAATTATTAAGGAAATTTCCTGCACCAGGTGCACCCACTTCAGTAGCAATATTTCCTACGCCAGTAGATAAATTTCCCAATTCATTAACTACTGTGCCACCAACTCCGAAAAAGCCGCCAACAATATTTCCTATTGGTCTAACAACGTCAGCAATAAGGTTACCCCAAGAAGTGCTAGTAGCCGCAACAGTTCCCGTGGTAGCAACGGCACTTCCTACGCTAGTAACGGCACTTTCTGCGGTACTAGGGGCAAACACATTTGCAAGGTTAATTCGATGCTTCGCATCTCTGAAAACAAGGTCTCCTATTGGACGAACAATAATGTCTCTTATTGGTGGCATTACAGGAGGTCTCAACCAAAGCCACCATGGTGGTATAATAGGAGGTCGAGGAGGAGAGATCCAATAAAGCCTATGCCACCGCCCATTATGCCATAGAAACTCTGGCGGTAACCCCCATTTTCGCCGCTCTAACCAACGCAACCGCCCACCAGGGGGAGGAGGTACAAACCACATCCACCGAGGCATAATAAATACCCACCATGGAAGACTTACTGGAGGACGTGGAGGAACTATTGGAACAGGAATACCTATTCCTGGCATATCTACCTCTGGTATTGCCCCCGATAAAATTCTAAAAGAATTTTCGTCCGCATCGTTGGCAATTCTAATAACATTTGCCAAAAATGCCCTTAATGCAAACGTATCATTAACACGGTGTTGGGCAATGGTTGATTGTTGGTTAATTCTCCAGATAATATCGGATATACCGAAACCATGTTGTCCGTGTAATCTGGCGGCGGCTTGGCGTATTCTTATAGGATAGGTGCTAAGGTTGCTGGCTGCTCTGCCAATGTTTATGGTTGCGTTATTTAATTGTGTTGATCGTAAAACAAATTCGCTCATTTTTTTCCCCCTTTTTGTTGATTGTAGTTGATAATCATTTTTTGCGGATAGGCATATTAGCAACGTTGCCAACGTTTATTACTACATTGTCTAAGTCTGTTGCTCGTAAAACAAATTCGCTCATTTTTTCCCCCTGATTATCGTACTATATTTTTTGCGGATTTTCAACAGCATTTTTTAGCGGCGTTCAAGTCTGAAAGAATAGCTTAAATCGCCCACTTTTAGTACATCGCTGTCTCGTAGTAATTGCGGCTGGTGTAGCGGCGTGTCGTTGACGTACGTTTTGTTGGAAGAGCCCATGTCCTCTATCCAAATTTCGCCGTCTATCAGCGAAAGCATACAATGCCGCCTAGATATTTTGGTGCTGTAGTTTATTGCTATGCCTGGGTTTGTTGCTGGCTCACGGCCAATTTCTACACGGCCTGTTATTTGCGTTTCAAATTTTTTGTGCGGCTGTGCCAAATCGGTTAGCGAGATATAAAAGCCTTGTGCGGCAAAATGATTACCGCCAATCAAGATTTCTGTTGGGTTTGCATCGCTAATAATTTCGGTAAAAGTTTGCGGTTGCGGGTTATGGGCAACTTGCGGCTGGCTACTTGTAGCTTTTTTGTTTTTATAGATAATGAACGCTGTCGCCGCAGTACCGCCCAGAATAATAACAACAACCCCGCCAATTATAGCAATTTGCAACAAGGGCAAATCCGCAGGTTGAGGTTCGCCAACCACAACGGGCATAATCGGCGGAGCGGTTTGTACTGGCTCGCTGGGCGGCTCGGCGGGTGGTACGCCCTCTATCAGCGGCATACTTAAATTTTGCACTAGCAAGCTAACGCCCTGTTGGGTAAGCAATTCTAGCGGACGTATTGCACCGTCCATAAGATTTTCTGGCAAAACCACGTTTATTTGCGATAATGCAAAATAGTAATTTCTAAATTGGTTGGTTATGTTGGGTACATCGGTAGTTTGCACTAAATCCAGGCTAAGTGCGTTGCTAATACGGGATATAGAATGCAAGCCATCGACAAGATGCGCGTTGCTTACGGCGGCATCTGGCGGGTGCAGCAGCCCTATTGTATGCACGGGTATTCCTGCATTATTTATGTTAAACAATAATTCTTCACGGGCTATACCGTCAATAAAGCCACGACCGCCGTCGGTTATAATAACCGCTTGCGTAAAAGCTAGTTCGTTTGGGCGAATGCTGGCAAGTGTTGCTATTGTGCTATCTAGTGCGGCATTAACGCCGCTGGCAGATTCTGACCAAGTTAAGCCTGCTATTGCCTGTGCAAGGTCGAACCTATCGTGTGTAAAGCCGATAAGTTGGCTGTAATTTTCGGCTACTAAAAATATTGCAAACTGTTCTTGTTCCATTTTGTATTCTACAAGGTTATTTAGTGCGGCTAGTGCGTTTTCGTGAAAAGTGGGATTTATCGAGGTATCTAGCAAAAATATTGTATAGCGGCCTGCACCCGTTTCTTCAAAAGGTAAAACCTCTACATAAGTGTCTATACCAGAAATACGTGCTTGAATGTTATCGCCAAGTTGTTCGGCAACTAACAATGTTGCAGATTCTTCCTGCACAACAGTTCTAACGGCGGATAGGGCGTGTACATTTAGGGTTGTTAAAAAAATTGCAAAAATTGGTGCAACAGCAACAAAAATACCGACAAATATTTTTTTCAAGATAATTCTCCTTTTGGTTAAACCGATAATTTTTTTGCATGATATGCTAGTGCTAGTGCTATCAGCCAGTTTTCGCTAGGCAATCGGTTGCTGGTTGCCAGTAAAACGGGTGCTGGCGTATAGTTGCTAGTTATGCGGGCTGTTTTTATTTTAGTTTCGCTTAAAGTTTCGTTTTTTTTTTCGTTGTTTGGTTCGTCGTCTTCTGATTCGCTTTCTGATTCGCTTTCAGGTTCGTTTTTTGGTTCGCTTTTTGGTTCATTTTGTAGAAAATTGTATTGCACGGGTTTGGGCTGTGCCGCTTGCTTTTGCGGGGCAAAAGCAAACGGCATTACCACTGGCAAGTTATCGACAAGTCTAGCTACGGCACGTTCGGTATCTTGGTATGTTTCGGACACTTCACGGCATTGGTTGCCAAAGTTGCGAATATCTTCCAAAATTGAATTAAGCTGCTTAATTTGTGTATCCAAAATTTCTATAAACCTAACATCAATAACTTGCGATGCTAGTTGGTTTCTTAGTCGTTTAAGTGTGTCGATATTGTGCAGACAACTGCTACTAATGGCAAAATACTTCGCGCTCGTTTCGTATAATGCGGAGGTATTAACGTTGAAACCGCCGTCCATAGTTCTGTTAGCTTTCAAGTCAGCACGTATCAATTAAAGACGTTAGCTTGGTTTAGCGCGGAAACTTTCTGTTGTTGTGCACGTTCTACGTTATCGTATTCTTGGGCGGCGTTTTCTAGGTTGGTTATGTGTTGCATTAAAGTTGTAAGCGCGCCCTCGCTGCTGCGGCGAATTTCTCTGTAGCGGGAGTTAAAATCTCTACCAGAATTAGCGTCCCATTGTTCCTGCGGCAGTTGGTCTACTACCGATTGCATTTCTGTCATAATACTACGCATTCTCTCGTTTTGGTTGCGTATTCTGCTGGCGCTACTGCGCACCTGATCTGGGGTTACTCTTAAAGTCATATTAGCACTACCTTTCTATTGGTTGCTCTTATTAGTTGTTTTTTAGCTGTTTTTTAGTTGTTGTTTGTTGATTTTTGTTACTTTTGTTACTTTTGTTACTTTTGTTGCTAATTTACTGGCTTTACCGTCTGCGACTTACAATGCCTTTTACGGCTTGTTCGCCTTGGTCGTAGGTTGCGGCGGCGGTGTTTATTGCGGCGATGTACTCTTGCATAAATTGTTGCAGTTGGTCAAAGCGGGGTTTATCTTCTTGGTAAACGTTAAAGAAAGAATCGTTACCTAAGCCGTCCCACATACTGTTCATTTCGGTAACAAATTGGGTAATTTGGTTTACCGCTACCCGCCATTGATCGGCTTGCCCGTTTAGTCTGTCGGCTGCCGCGCGCATTGTTTGCGGGGTTACTCTAATTGTTCCTGTTGCCATAGTTATTTCCTCCTTGGTGTAAGTTCATGGGTTTACGGGATATTGTGAAAATGTCAACCCTTGCCGCTTGTTAGATTTTATTAGATTTTTAGCGGCTAAACTTTTTTGTTATTTTATTATTTTTTTAATTTTGGTGGACTTATTCAAGGCTTGTTTAAGCCCTATTGCCAACGCTCAACGCTTTTACTCTTCTTTCGGTTTCTACTATTTGTATTGATATACTGCTTAAAGCGTTTGCTAATCGGACTAATTCATCAACGTTATCTCTTATGCGCCCTTCTGTTCTGGTGATACTATCCATAAAAATTTGCGATGATTCGCTTTGCCATGCGGCTTGTGTGTCGTTTCTGGCTCGCCCTAGCTTAGTTCCGTCGTTTTGCATAGCGTTTGCTACGTCTCTTAACATACGTGCTACTTCGTTTAGTACGGCGGGGTCGGCATCGATAGGTCTGCTAAGGCCTGGTATATTAAATATCGGAGCCATTATAATCACTCCTTTTTTTTATTAAAAACTTCAAAATACTTTAGCCCAAACTTTAATTAAAGACGTTTGCGGTGCTAAGCTGGCTTACTTTTTGTTGCTGGGTTCGCTCCGTTCGATCGTACTCTGCTACGGCGTTATCTAGTGCTACTCTTGTTTGTTCAACGTCATTTAGATACTCTCTTGTCATGTTGCGTAAGATGTCGAAGTTTTCGTTATCTTTGGTTGCCGCGCGCCCTACCCAACTAAAATGTTTATTGCTATGAATATGGGCAATGGTGCCGTTTATCTGGTTCATACTACGTATTATGGCACCTACTCTAGCAGATGCGGCTCGCAGTTCGACGCTTTCTACAAAAATTTGTTCCGCCATTGATTATCCCCCTCTTTGATTTTCTCTCTTTTTCTTTTTTTTGTTGCGAATTTTTAGCTGGGTGCAAGTTTATCGTGGCAAGTGTAATGCTCTACTTTTAATTTGTGCTTCAGCATTTACATATTGAGTAATAACACGATTAATTGAGTCGATTCTTCTGTCCAGCTGTCGCAAAATATTATCTAGCACCCGAATATCAGTAGTAAGGCGGTTTTGATATTGCCTACCTGCTGGGCTACGCCAGTTTGTGCCTATTCTTGTTAGTTGCGATTGCAAATCGTTTCGGCTTGCTTGCAGGTTGCCGCGTTCGTTTCTTAGTGAACCAACGGCGTTTCGTAAAGCATCAACGTTCCAGCGCAATAACGGCTGCATGGTTTTCACCTCCTTTATGTAAACCAGTATATCAAAGGGCAATCCCACTGTGTAACCCATGGGAACGAAACGTAACTTTTTTGGAACGAAATGCACACGCCTTATAAACAGCGGCTTTTACGTATTCGATTTTTAGTGAACCAGCAATATTTTGTAAAATGTCAACGTCCTAGTGCAATAACGGTTGCGTGGTGTTCACTTCCCTTATGTAAACCAGTATATCAAAGGGTAATCCCACTGTGTAACCCATGGGAACGAAACGTAACTTTTTTGGAACGAAATGCACACACCTTATAAATAGCGGCTTTTACGTATTCGGTTTTTAGTGAACCAGCAATATTTTGTAAAATGTCAACGTCCTAGTACAATAACGGTTGCGTGGTGTTCACTTCCCTTATGTAAACCAGTATATCAAAGGGTAATCCCCCTGTGTAACCCTATGGAACGAAATGCACTTTTTTTGGAACGAAATGCACAGCCCTTGTAAATACTGGGTTTGCTGGGGGTAAAAACCGTGGGGTTTTGCACATATTTTTATTGAAATATTGTGAACCAGGTGGGGCGGACGAGTGGCGTTGTTGTAGGGGCGACCGAGATAAGGGGGAACGGGCGACCGAGGACGGTCGCCCCTACAACAACGCC
>WRKK01000350.1 GCA_009782245.1 Defluviitaleaceae bacterium
ATTTTTTACTAAAACAACTTCAAAACCGTGGGGCTCTGCCCCCCGCCTGCCGGCGGGCAGGCACACCCCGCCAAGGCGCTGCCCTGGACCCGCAAGGAGCGCGCCCCTTGACCCGCTAAATTTTTTTACATTTGTAACATTCATTATACCAAAAATTCCGCCAAGTTGAAAATTTTTGTGGGGATATTCATTTCAACACTAATAAAAAGTGCGGGTCAAGGGGCGCGCTCCTCGCGGGGGGTGGGGCAGAGCCCCACGGTTTTAATCTTTTTTTAGGGCAATAGAAAGCGAATAGCAGTCCACCATTGTCGCCGAGTTTTCCAACAGCAGTTTGGCGCAGGTGTTCATGGTTGCACCTGTTGTGAAAATGTCGTCTATTAAAATCAAGTGCTTGTTGGCGACATCGCCGCAGGAAAACGCACCGACCAAATTTTCCTCTCTGCCCACGGAATCCAGGCTGCTTTGCGGAACAGTTTTTATTATGCGTTTTAGCAAATGCTCGGCTATTGGGATATTAAAGGTTGCCGAGATAGGTTTGGCTAAAATTGTGGCTTGGTTAAAGCCACGGCTACGCAATTTTGACGGGTGCAACGGAATGGGGACAATAAAATCGCCCGTTATTTTTGCGTTTTTTGCCTTTAGTGCGGCGGCAAAAAGTTCGCCCAAGCCCTGCGAAATTTGCCGCTGGCTGTGATATTTTGAATTTAGCACCAGTTCGCGGACGGTATCGGCGTAAGCGAAAGCGGCGGAATGCTTGTTAAAATGCGTGTTGCTAGATTTACAGCTAGGGCAAACGGTTGCCGCAATTTGCGAAATATACGGGTGTCCGCATTTTTCGCACAGCGGCCCAGATAGCGGCACAAAAAGCCCCTCGCACTCTTCGCATAAATACCGCTTTTTGCTGTTGTGGGTTGGGCTGAAAATCGTTCGGCAAGATATGCACCTCGGCGGGTAAATCCAATCAAGTATAGACATTAACGGAACACACCATTCTAAAATAAGTTGAGGGGCTTTCGTTGGGATTAGCCTTGTGAAAGCCGTTGCGTTCGTAAAAGCGAATCCCGTCTGTGTTGTCGGCGCTAACGTGCAAAACGCACCGCCGCAGGTTGTAATCTTGGGTTATTTTGCGGGCGTGGTTTAGCAACATTGCGCCCACGCCTTTACTGCGATATTGCGGCAACACGGACAGCGTGGCAATGTAAAATTCATCGTTGTACACATCTTGGCTGCCCGAAAAATAGTAAAAATTGCTTAAATGCGTGATAAAATGGCAAAAAAACGAGAACTTACCGATAATGAACAGTTGCCGAACGGTTGGCGCAACCAAATTTTTTATTGCATAAGATGGATAGCAGGTCATTAAGGCAATCGGCTTGCCGTCCATTTTGGCAACATAAGAAAACTTATAGCCAAAGCGATTAGAGCCATGCAGCCATAACTTTTTGTAGTAACTTATAGCGGTTTCTTCGCCAACTTTGCCAAAAATATCATAGGAAAATTTATGATACGCCATAAAAGTTAGTTCCGCCGCCGTGTCCACGTCTTCTATTATGCCTGTCTCTATAGAAATTCCAGAAATCTCGTTCATAAATGCCTCCGTTGATACAGTAAATCAGATACCAGATGGAACGTCTACCTGCGTACACTTTTATTGAAATAATGTGAACCAACTGGGACGGGCGACCGTTTGCCCCCAACCAACGGGGGGTGCTGCCGTTGGCGTTGGGGGTTTCATAACGGGCGACCGAGGACGGTCGCCCCTACAGTGGCGGGTCGGTCGCCCGTTTATACCCAACCATTACGCCTGTTTAACCTTGCAAACTTTACACCCCCAACAATACGTCTAATTCGGGGTTATCTAGTGCATTTGCGGCGGCGTTGCGGGTGGCTATTTTTTTGGTTTTGCCCGTGCCTGTGCCTAGCGGCTTTTCGTTGTGATATACCGATATTGTAAAGTGCTTTTGGTGGTCTGGGCCAGTTTCGTCTACTACTTTGTAGCGTAGCGGAATATCGCTAAACCGTTGCACTTTTTCCTGTAATATTGATTTTGGGTTATCTAGCTGTTTGGGCGGTGCTTTTAAGTTGCGGCCGTTTTCGGTTTCTTCTAAAAAAAGATGCTCTATGAATAAACGTGCCGAGTTTATGCCGCCATCTAGGTAAATTGCGGCAATAACCGCCTCTAGTGCATCGGATAAAATGGAGTTTTTTTCTGCACCGCTGTCGGCAGTTTCGCCACGCCCTAGTAGCAAAAAATCCCCTAATTTTAGGGTTTTCGCATGAGCCGCCAGACTTTCTTCGCAAACTAGCAACGCACGGCTTTTGCTTAAATCGCCCTCTGCAAGGTTTTTATATTGATGATACAGCAAATCGCTAATGACCAATTCTAGCACGGCATCGCCCAAAAATTCTAGCCGTTCGTTGCTAGTCGGTGCTTTGGTCAGGTTCTCGTACATAAAAGAACTATGTGTTAATGCCCGTTGCAACAGCTTGGGATTTTTGAACACATAGTTGGGTATATTTGGTAGATTATTTTGCATTAGCTTTCCAAAACTTTCTTAATGTATTCTGCGGCATCGCCTACTGTGCGAATTTGGTCAACGGCACTATCGTCAAATTCAAATTCAAAAACTTCTTCAAGTTCGGTTATAATTTGGAAAACGTCTAAAGAATCCGCTCCTAAATCGGTAACAAAGTCGGTTTCTGGCGTAATCATTTCCTTTGTTATATTCCCGCCTGCTGCACTCATCTGTGATAAAATTACATCTCTAATTTTTTCAAATTCCATAAATTTGGCGAAAAATCGCCGTCCCTCCCTTTTGTTTTTGGTTTATTTTTATTTTGGACATTGCTTTTTGTCAACCTTGTTCGGCCTGTTCAAACAGCACGCATTGCCTAATTGCGTTGCAAATTGCTACTGCGTTGGAGTTTCCGTGGGCTTTTACTACTAGGTGTTTCAGTCCCAAAAACGGTGCGCCGCCTACTTCGTCTTGGTTAAAGCGTTGTCGCATTCTGCCGAACGCTTTTTTGGATATAAGTGCGCCAATTTTGGAACGCACATCGGCGGTGAGTTCGTCTTTTAGCATATACATAAAATTTTTGGCGAACCCCTCGGTATATTTTAGCACAACATTACCCACAAAGGCATCGCAGACGGCGACATCAACCGCACCTGCGGGAATTTCCAAGGCTTCGACGTTGCCGATAAAGTTTACATCGGCGGTTTCTAGTAGTTCGTACGCCTCTTTTGCTAGAGTGTTGCCTTTTTCACGTTCAACGCCAACGTTTATCAGCCCAACCGTGGGATTTTTCAGTCCTCGCACTTTTGTTAAGTAGTCAGCACCAAGTTTGGCAAACTGGGCAAGATACAGCGGTTTGCAGTCCATGTTAGCACCACAATCTATTAGCAACGTAGCACCAGGTTCGCCCGAGGGTTTGCGGTTGGGCAAAAGTACGCCCAAAGCGGGTCGCTCGATGCCAGGCTGCCGACCAACGACAACAGTCGCCGCCGCCAGCAATGCCCCCGTGTTACCCGCCGAAACAAAGCCAGCGGCAAAGCCCTCTTTTACGGTTTTTAAGCCTATCATTATAGAAGATTGTTTTTTATGGCGGATTGCTGTGGTAGGTATTTCGTCTGTGCCGATAACTTCTGGTGCGTGTAAAATGGATAAATGTGGGCTTTTTGTGGTTGCGGCAAGCAAGGGTGCTATTACGTCTTTGTTGCCAACCAGTTTAATGGCAACGTCCATTTTTTCCACAGCAAGAACAGCCCCCTCAACAACCGCTTTAGGAGCGTTATCCCCGCCCATTGCATCTAGTGCTATTACAGTTTTCATAGTATCACCTTATAGTATTGGTTAGTATTGGCGCAAGCAGTTAATCGAGTTAATCGGCTAATTTAAGAATATCACGGCGTTTATACGTGCCGCAAGCCCTGCAAACTCTGTGCGGTTGGCAAAGTTCATTACAGTTAGTACAGGCTACCAATCCTGGCAACGCAATTTTCCACGTTTGGGCACGCCTTTTATCGCGCCTAGCCTTTGAAATTTTCCCTTTTGGGCAAATCATAGTCATCACCTCTGTTTATTTTGGTTGTAATTTGGTGCTAAGTTTGTTACTAAAACAGTATACAGGCTGTTTGGCAAGTTGTCAAGTGGTTTGCAAAAAAATCTTGAAACATTAAAACCGTGGGGCGACCGCCTGCCTACGTACATTTTTATTGAAATATTGTGAACCAGATGGGACGGGCGACCGTCCACCTGCGTATACTTAAGCTAAAATCGGAGGGGCAAACGGGCGACCGAGGACGGTCGCCCCTACAACGATGCCACCCGTAGGGGCGACCGTCTAATCCCCAATGTTTCAATAAAAGTGTACGCAGGTGGGCAGCGCCCACGGTTTTTAAGTTGTTTGAAACCCTATTTTGCCAGCAAGCCCGCCATAGTAATGTAATTAAACGGTTTGTTAAAATGTGGCATAAAGAAAATATCCAGTAGCGGCAACTCGTTTATGGTGAACTCTTTGGCGATTGCTAGGCTGAACATATGCAATCCCATGGAAACGTCCATGTAAGATGCCATTTGTGCCCCTAAAATGCGGCGTGTTTCGTTGCAATAAACTATCCGCAATTTTACTTTTCCGTTGTCGGCTTTTACAAATTCGGGCTTTTGGTAATCTTCAAAATCCACAAAATTCGCCTTAAACCCGTGGGCTTTCGCCTTATCGTAGGATAATCCCGTTGAGAACATTTTGTAATCGTATATGCAAATTCCGTTAGAACCCTGTACACCAGCCGATTTTAACGCCGTGCCGCAAACATTATGCCCCGCAACTATCCCGCTGCGAACCGCATTTGTTGCCAACGCAATATAATCGCTTTCTTTGGTGGCGTTGTTGAAAATTGTTGCACAGTCGCCAACCGCATAAACATCGGGGATAGACGTTTGTTGGTGCAAATCTACCTTAAAAGCGTTACCCGCACCAAGTTCTATTTTGCCATTGCCAACTTCTGTGCGCGGCACAAAACCGATTGCCAGCAGTACCATTTCGGCGGGATATTCCCCTTTATCGGTCAAAACAGCCGATACTTTTTTGCCGTCCTCGGATTTAATTGCTTTCAAGCCCTCGCTGTAATGCAGGTCAATGCCGCCTTTTTTCAGCACTTTGTCCATTTCTAGCGTAAACGGCTCGTCATAATAGCCGCCCAAACAATGCGGAGCAAGCTCAAATAGCATGGATTCCTTGCCACGGCGTTGTATTGCTTCGGCAATTTCCACGCCGATATAGCCCGCACCAACCGTTGCAACCCGCTTAACTCGTGGGTCGTCCAACTCTTTATCAATTATCGAGCCGTCCTGGAACAGCTTTACAAAGTGCACGCCGCCCAAATCCACGCCTGGCAGGTTGGGGCGTATCGGTGCAGAACCTGTCGCCAAAATTACCTTGTCGTACGATTCTTGAATCTCCCGACCCTCGGCGTTTACGGCGGTTACGATTTTTTTGTCAAAATCAATATCCTCAACCGTGGTTGTCAGATAAACCTTTGCCCCTTTTTTCTCCAGCAATTCTCTGGAAGAATAAAACAAGCCGTCCGTATCTTCGATTTGCCGACCAACATAAAGTGCCGTGCCACAGCCCAAATACGAGATGTTACTGTTTTGGTCAAAAATAACCACCTGCACACCTTTATAGTTGTCCAAAATAGTGTTAGCAGCCGCTGTTCCTGCGTGGTTTGCCCCAACGATAACTATTTTTATCATGTAAAAAATCCCCTTTATCATTGTTATAGTGGCTACCTCGACAACTCATAATTTTAGAGTAGGGACGGTCGCCCCTACAAAATGCCGAAAATTTGAATATATGAGTTGACTGGGTAGTCATATCATTATTTTACGTGTTTTGCATTTTTATTCCTCTGAAATTTTAATGCCGCCGTTCGAGGTTGACAATTTCACTTCCAATCCTCGTCCAGTTTCTTTGTATAGGTTGTTTTCGCCCGAAGTTTTTAGATTTCCGCCGCCACTTTGATGTTTTCCTAGTAGCGGATTATCTGCTAAATCGCACTTTACCGAGCCGTGAGACGTATCTGCCGAAAGTTTCACGCCGATTCCAGCGGGCAAAGTTACCGAAATTCCGCCGTTTGATGTACTTGCCTTTAGAGTGGGATTTTCGGCATTTTGCGTATTTTGCGTATTTAACAGTCCCTCAACCGAAATTGATGCGTTTGACGTACTCAAAGAAAGTTTTGGAATGTCAACCTCTTCAACATTGATTTTGGCGTTGCTTGTGGAAATTTTTGCGGTTTCGGCTGTAACTTCTTCCAAGTTTATGCTAGAATTACTGGTTTCTGCCACGATATTTTTGGCGGTAAGTTCTTCCAAATTTATGCTTGCGTTGCTTGTGTAGGCATCAAGCGTTGTGCAGGTTACTTCTTCAACGTTAATGCTAGAGTTTGACGTTTGCAAGCGTAATTTTTCCACCAAAACAGCTGGCAGTTCGCAATTAACTTTCATAAAGCGGACGGCGTTTTGGTTGTACTGCAAGCGATATTCGCCGTTTTCTTCGGCAAAATGTATATCAATGTCGTCATATCCCCGTTTAGGCGAGTATTTGCAATGAATTTTTATGCTGTTGTCAAAATTTTTCTCAACGGAAACGCTGGAGTTTTTGCCCGTTAAATCTAGCAAATTAATAGCCTGGATTCCCGAAATTTCAAAATCCCTGTACAGGGCTGGCGTGTGCGGGTTAATGTTAGAAATCGCATCAACGATAGTATCCAAAATGCCGCCGCCCCGCGGAGTATAGCTGTAGTTGTCAAAATTGCCGTTTTCGTTGTCGGTGTCGTAAACGTACACATCTGGGCGTTGCTGGTTTTGCTTGTTTTCCTGCTGGCTTGGCAAATGTTCCAATAATTTTGCCGCCTCATCTGCCGTAATTTTGCCCTCTTGGAGCATTTCTAAAATTTTCAATCTTTCTTCTTTCATGTCGTTTCCTCCTGTTTGGTTTTGCGGTGTAATCAAGTGTAAACTGGCGGTTGCAAAATGTCAACCTCTTGATCCGCAGTATAATTCTTACTACAGATATATACGTTGATTTTTTGGGATTGTCTGATTTTTGGGCGGGAGTTTTGTGTCAAGTCAAAATGCGAGTTTCATCGCCGCAAGATTCCATCGTCAGCCACTCGTTGTCCTCTTCATTCAATGAGTATGGTGTACCGTCCCATTTTTTAAGGCGTTCTGCAAGTGGGATATGTTTACGCACACCCGTATTTACGGTAAAACGGCTTACGGTTTTCGTTGACGTTTTGTTTTTTAGCGTTTTTATTGCTTGCATATCAAACACTCCTAACGTATTATTGCACGGTATTCTGTCTTCCTATATCGTACCAACCTCAATAGAATCAATCATAAACCCCAACTTTATACCCGCATTATTGGTCGTAACCCGCCACGCCGTCCATGCCTCGAGGTTGCTTTGCGTTAGCACGTGAGTTAGCACAAAATCGGAATCGTCCCCGACTTCTACCATGTCTGCCCATGTGTAGGTTGGCACGCCTTGGAGCGTCATTGCCGCACCTGGTGCGGATTCTCCGAAAACTTTTCCCGTAACTTCTACGTAATATTTATTGCCTTTTTTAAGTCCAAGCGGGTCAAGGCGAATATCCACGCCGTCCCAGTCGTTTTTGCGTTTTTCAACGTAAATTGCCGTGCCAAGTTCGCATTTACGGGCGATTATTACAGGGTTGCCACTTTTGCGAAGTAACGGCTCTTCTGGCGAGTCGTCTCTGTTGCCCTCGGCAAGCGGAATAATCGTGTTTTCCGCCTGTGCCTGAATAAATTTATCGGACATCATAGAATACAGCACTTTTCGGGAATCGTCTTCTATTTTGCTTGGCGGACGAAACACCAAAATGCTATCCACCGTAAAATCCATAGTTGGCTCTTCATTGCCCCAATGGTTGGAACAAACCCACATTTCATGCTCCAGGTCAATATCTTCCAGCAAATACGACATCGAATAAATGCCGACAGGAGTAATTTGCTGTGCCAACTGCCCCCACCAATCCGACGAGCCGCGCATAAGTTCCATTCCCCAGTCGTCCTTGGGAGCTATAGAACTTATGCGGCCAGTAACGGTAATGCGATCGTTGGGTCGCAGGTCAAAATCTTTGGTAATTTGGGGCAAATTGATAATTAGCCCGTCTTCACGGCTTTCTCGGCGGCTTGCCTTAATAGTTTTAAGTCCGTTGTCGTTCAGCAATTCCAGATAAACCGCCTCTTTGCGGAGCGGTTTAAGATAATCCGTGCCAGTAAATTCCCCCTCGTTAAGCGGTTCTAAATCTTTGCGTAAATCAAACATAACCATGTGCCATACTCCCCCTTTTGTTTCGGATAATTTCGTAAATTTTTCGTGAGGTTTCGTAAAGTTTATGGGAATTTTCGTGAATTTCGTGAATTTCATGAATTTCGTAAATCCCGCAAACTTCCAAAACCTCACGATTTCGCTAATTTTCGTAAATTTCGCTAAATTTCGCCAAATTTCCTATAAACAAGCCTTAGTATCACGGGCAATAACCAACTCTTCATTTGTAGGAATTACCAAAACCCGCACTTTTGCGGCATTTTGCGAAACGTCAACCGCTTTGCCCCGTTGGTTGTTTTTGTCATTATCAATGGAAACGCCCAAATATCCCAAATATTCGCAAACACGCTTGCGTACATCGGAACTATTTTCGCCAACGCCAGCCGTGAAAACTACCGCATCTAAGCCATTCATGGCGGTTGCGTAGCTGCCAACATATCTTGCGACACGATAACAGAACAAATCCAGCGCCGCTTTTGCACGGGGATTATTGGCGGATTCGGCATCGCTTAAATCCCGAAAATCGCTAGAAACGCCAGAAACGCCCAACATTCCCGATTTTTTGTTCAGCAAGTCCAAAACTTCCTGTGCCGTCATATTTTCTTTTTGCATGATAAACGGGATAACGGCGGGATCGATGTCGCCGCTACGAGTGCCCATTGCAAGCCCCTCCAGCGGAGTTAGCCCCATCGAAGTATCCACAGAAACGCCGCCATTAACAGCACAAATACTAGCGCCGTTGCCTAAATGGCAAGTAACAACTTTGGCTTGGTTGTAAGGTTTGCCGAGCATTTCCGCCGCCAGCATAGACACATATTTGTGGCTAGTGCCGTGAAAGCCGTATTTGCGTATTTTGTGGTTTTCGTACATTTCGTAAGGAATGGCGTAAAGATAGGCTTTTTCGGGCATATTCATATGGAAAGCGGTATCAAAAACGGCTACGTTCGGCACACCTGGCATAATTTTTTTGCAGGCACGAATACCAATCAAGTTTGGCGGATTGTGGAGCGGTGCAAGGTCGGCGCATTCTTCAATATATTTTTCCACTTCGTCCGTAACAACAACGGAATCGCTGAATTTTTCGCCGCCATGCACAACACGGTGTCCAACGGCGTTAATGTCTTTCATATCTTTTATAACGCCGTGTTCGCCATGAACCAAGGCATCAAGCACCAATTTAACGGCGACTTCGTGGTTCGGCATTGGCTCGTTAAACTCAAAATCCTTGTCTGGCAAGCTATGTTTCAAATAGCCGTCAATTCCAATCCGCTCGCAAAGTCCCTTAACAAGCAACTTTTCGGTAGCCATGTCCAAAAGCTGATATTTCAAGCTAGAGCTGCCGCAATTTATTACTAAAATATTCATAAAATTTCCTCCTAAAATCAAATCCTACGCCAAAACAGCCGTAATCGCCGTAACGCCAACAATATCCTCAAAAGAGCAACCTCTGGAGAGGTCGTTGATTGGTTTGGCGACACCTTGTGTTATTGGGCCGTATGCCTCGGCTTTTGCAAGGCGTTCGACTAGTTTGTAGCCAATGTTGCCAGAATCCAAATCGGGGAAAACCAGCACGTTGGCTTGTCCTGCGACGGTGCTACTTGGTGCTTTGCTTTTGCCGATTGCTGGCACTATTGCGGCATCAAGCTGTAGTTCGCCGTCTAGCATTAGGTTTGGTGCGGCGGCTTTGGCTATTTTTACGGCTTCGGTAACTTTGTCAACATCGGGGTGCTTGGCGCTGCCCATCGAAGAATGGGATAACATAGCCACTTTTGGCTCAACGCCGACCAATTTTTTGAACGATTCGGCGGAACTAATAGCGATTGCGGCAAGTTCTTCCGAGTTGGGGTTTTGGGTAAGCCCACAATCGGAGAACAGAAAAATGCCGTTTTCGCCCATATCGCAATCGGGAACGACCATTATAAAGAAACTGGACACAAGTTTAATGCCAGGAGCAGTTTTGACGATTTGCAGGACAGGTCGCAACACATCAGAAGTGGCGTTTGCCGCACCTGCAACCATTCCGTCCGCCAGCCCCTCTTTTACAAGCATACAGCCCAAATAAAGGGAATTTTTTGTAACTAAATCGGTGGCTTGTTCCAAGGTCATTCCCTTGGATTTGCGGAGTTCGGCGAGTTTTTCGGCGAGAGCGGGCATTTTTTCGTAAGTTGCGGGGTCTACAAAAGTTGCGGCAGAAAGGTTTAAGCCTTTGCCAGTTTCGTTGATTTTGTCGGCGTTGCCAACCAAAATTATTTTCGCAATTCCCTCTTTAAGTAGAACGTCGGCGGCTTGTAAAGTGCGTATATCTTCGGTTTCGGGTAATACGATAGTTTTCGCAGCGGATTTTGCACGCTGCTTAATGCTTTCCAAAAAATTCATATGAATCCCTCCAAAAAATTATTATGGTTAAATTATACATCACTTTTGGGTGGATTGCAACTTTTTTTGTTTGGCATATTTTGTTTGGCATATTAGGCATATTATTAGGGTTATTCTTGCCGAACGTCCGCCAAAACCAGCAGATTTTCGCCGTTTTCAAACATTTGTAAAATGGAATTTTCGTCAAGTTGAAAATCGTCAATTTCCAAATATCCTAAAACGCTGGCGATATTGCTTGTGTTTGCCGCCGAAAAATTGGATATTCCCAAAAAATCAAATATTATGGGAACATCTTCAATGTGGACAAGGTCAAAAATAAAATTTTCGTTAGTATGTGCTGAAATGCTGTAAACCGTTTGCCCTAGCGGATCGCCAGTAATTGCACCGCCAGAAATTACGCTGCCCGTTAAATTGCCCTCGATAATCTCGATTTGCACGGGTGCGATAATAACGCCATTAAAGCCAGCCGCCGCATTTACCTGCAAAGTTGAATAGCTTGAATAGCTGGTATGCACCACCAAAGTCGGTGCGTCCTCAAAATTGGCTGTATAAACGGGAAAATTTGATATATAAATTGCGGTTTCTTCGTGCCACAGGCGGCTTGCAAGGGGCGTGAACATATCCCAATCCAAAAAAGTTGCGTTTTGCGTTTGGGCAGTTTGCAGCCAGTTTGGCGGCTCGTTTCGCCATTTGTAGGCGATTGGCAAAACCTCTATACTATTTTTACTGTTTTTACTATTTTCACTATTTTCACTATTTTCGGTTTGGGAAAAATCGGGCAAATGTATTGTGCCGCTGACGGTTATCGGGTTGTTTACCCTGTCGGGGGCGATGTTCCTAACAATGGTTGACACGTTGTAATGTGTGGGATTTGTTGAGATTGGGGGATTTGTTGTTATAGTTGTGATTACCTCGTAGCGTTCGGCGTTTGCTTGTAAAGTGTATATGATTGGGTTGTTCAAACTTTGCAAAAATTCCACTATAACGGCGTTTGCGGCATCTCTAAAAAACTGCATAGAACTATCCGACAAATAAAAACTGCCGTCATAAAACACCAAATGTTGCTCTAAGCCGTCATTTTCCAGCATTTGCTGTATATTTTCTATTATGTTTTCGCTATTTTGCGAGATTTCTTGCTGAAACAAAAGCAGAACCTGTTCGTTTGCGGCGGTTGCTAGGTTGTGAAACCCTGTAAATTCCATGTAACGACTGCTAATTATGCGGCTTGTGGCGGTTATTCCTAAAATTGTGCCAACCACTAAAAAAGTTATCAGCATTATCATCAGCACAAAAATATACGCACCGCCCGCCTGGTTTTTGGGGTTTTTGGTATTTTGGAAATCGTGGGAATTTTTTGCATATTTATACATAATATTCAACTTTCATACCGCCAAGCAAGAGCCAGCACATAACGCACGTGGGCGTTTTCGGTTACAGTTGCGGAAGTCATTTGAACCCTTTCAACAAGCCCAGTATTTAGCCAATTATCCCTATGCAAGTCCGCCAAAGTTAGGCTGGTTGTTTGCAAATTTAGGGTTGCACCGTTTTCGTCAACGTTTACGTTAAGCAAAATAACGCCTGTTGGTAAAGTTTCGGTCATTTTGTAAAGTTTGTCAACGTCAAAAGCGGGTAAATTTAGGTGTTGCGATATGGATTGCTCGTAATGCCCCCGCGCGTGATGTTCCTGCAACACGGTGGACATCGCCTCTGACTGTGAAAAGCGGTCGTCTTGCATTTGTTGGGCGATTGTTTGGGCGTGTACCTGCTGACCGCTCTCCGCCACGCTAAAAACAAGCAACACAGCCCCAAACAACAGCAATATTCCCGCTTGCACAACGGCAAGTTTTGATAATTGGCGGCTCAGTTGCCTTGTTCGCACAATTTTTGCTGGTAGTAGGTTCATTATGAAAATCCTTTCTTGCTGAAAATTAAAAATAAAATTAAGGGGACGGGCGACCGTCTGCCTGCGTACACTTTTATTGAACCATTGGGGATTAGACGGACGGGCGCCCGTCCGTCCAACGTTTCGGTCGCCCGTTTGCCCTGTTTGCCGACAGGCAGACCCGTCCCATCTGGTTCACAGCGTTATTTGCTACAATTTTTCAATAATAGTAAAGTTGACGTTCTTAAACTCGTCCTTAAAATCTTCGCCGTGTTCGATAATAACGTCGTTACCTTTGTCCACGTACCAGTTTATGTTTATTTTTTTGCCTTTAGCCGCACTTTCGTCCATGGCTAATAGAACGTTGTACAGCAGTTTGGAAGACGAACTGTTAAAATATTCCAGTTCGCAGTCAAAATCCAGTTCGGTAAAGCCCGAGGCTAGAAAATCGGTAAGCCAAACTGTGATATTGCGGAAGAAATCGATAGTATTTTCGCTGTAACATTCGCCCTTAAAGGTCATGTAACTTTTTTCAGCGTCAAGTAAAACGTAGGGCGTTGATTCCGTTTTCGGTAATTCTATTTTCATTTCCATTATTAAGCTCCTCCTTTGTCAAAAACTACAAGCATAGTAAACAGGGAAAAACCCTCGGTAGATGCTCTAAATTCGTAGTTTACGGCAGTTTTTGCCCGTTTTGCAATTTCGATAAGCCCAAGCCCAGCACCATCGCTGTCTTGGTTTGGGTTTTCAAAGCGTCGTCTATGTTTGTAGTACATACGCAGCTCCTTTTTTATGTGAGAGTTCATGCGGTTTAGTTTTGTGTCAATATCAGCAACTTTGTCGTCTGTTACAATGTTCATGCTTTGCAGGTAGATACAGTTGTCGTCTTTGCCTACCAACAGCAAGCCAAGCGGTGCATCAGATCTTTTGCGTTGTGCCGAGTGCATTCTTACGTTATTGATAAGTTCGATAAAAACGGAGCATATTGAGGTTGTAACGTTCATGGATAGTTCTTCGGCGTACAGCAATTTTTTTACTGTGCCCAGGTTTGCCTTTGTGTTGGCGTTAACCTCTTGTTTAAGTATAATTTTAACACTAGGTTTTGTTAATATATCAAAAGTTTCGCGTACAGCCACGCCAAACTCCCCCTTTCGTACGTGGATATTGCTTGGTATTATTCTGCATAATTATGCAGAATTTACGGCTTAAAACTTATTAGGGCTTAAAACTTATCAGTTCAAAGTCGTCTTTGCGGGGATGTTCGCCGCGATAGCTTTCAAATTCCTGCCAAACTTTATCGGATATTACCGATTGTGGCTGGTGGTGATTTTCTAGGATAATTTTTTTGAAAATCGAGTAGCCAAACGGTAGCCCACGTGCCCCGCCGCGTTGGTCAAACATTCCATCAGAAGAAATATAATATTTATTGTTGGGTGCGGTAGGAATGGCTGTAGTTTTGACAGTAGTGCTACCTATTTTGCCCTCGCCCACAAATAATTTTTGTCCTTTAATTTGGGTAACTTCGTTGCCATCGCAAATAAAAATGGGAAAGTTAGCGGACGAAAAGACAACATCGCCAACTTTGGGTATATACAGAATGGCTAAATCGCAGCCGTCGCGTATATCTAGCATATCGTTATTTTCTTCACTAGAAGAATCGTACAACGCAGCCGAAAGGCGCTCATCTAGCAAACGCATTACCGTGGCGGGTTCTTGATAATTTTCATCGTTTACAATCATGCCAAAAGTGGAAACTACAACCATTGTTAGCAATGCACCTGGCGTACCGTGCCCCGTGCAATCGCAAACGCACAAAATAGTACCTTGTTCAAAATTGCGTATCCAATATATATCGCCGCTGACTATATCTCGGGGGTTCCACAAAATAGAGTAATCCGAAAAAGCCTTTTGGAACGTACTAGTGCCAGGCAATAAATTTCTTTGTATGCGACTAGCGTAAACAAGGCTAGACATAACTGCCTCACGGGCGGCCTCTGCACGGGCCTCGCGCAGTTCGGCATCACGGGCGTTTTTTTCCGCCAAATGCTTTTCACGAACACTTTTTGTCGTAAGACTTAGCCCCGCCGCCAAAGAATCTAATTGCGATTTTGATTTATATTGGCTTTTTATTGCTTTATAATCCATTTTTTTACCCCTTTTTAATCAACTTCAAAACCGTGGACGCCCGCCTGCCGGACGGGCAGGCACCCCGCAAGGAGCGCGCCCCTTGACCCGCATTTTTTTATCAAGTTGAATTTTAGTATATTTATTTTGTTTTTGCTGTTGACACTACTTAGACAACGCCACAACAAAGCCTTTTTCCACGCCTTTTGTCGCTTGCATAAAAGCGTTAGAAAGTTCTATAAGCGAGGTAATATCGGTATCTTCTGGAAACGCCTCTTGAAGTTGCTTTAGGTAGTCCAAATTTTTGTTTAGCACCTTAAACTCTATGCGTAATCTTGCCATTTCTACTACTATTTGTTGCTTTTGCAGACTGGCTATTTGGGCGACCAGGCTGTGTATTTTGTCTTCAATAGCGAAAATTTTCTTTTCTATTTCGGTTATTTTTTCGTCATAGGGTGCTGTGCCAGCTATCATTTCTTCCCAGGCTGTGCTGTCGATGGTGGTGTCCATTTTGCCAGCGGCTATTATTTTGTCAACTACTTTGGCAATTTCGTCTTCCCAGTAGTTTGTTGATATTGGCTGCTTTTTTTCTTCGTTATGAAACTTTAGCAAATCGTCGTATTCTTGTTTTTTTGCCATTGTTTCCTTACGATATTTGTCAAGTTTTTGGCGGCGTTTTTCTTCCAAGCCCGTTATCTTAAAGAATAATTTTTTAATTTTGCGGCACAGTAGCTTTATAAAACGCCAAACGAACCGCAATGCAAAAAATGCCAAAATTAACGCAACTACCAAAACAATTATTCCCACAAAGCCCCAGTTATTGAAAATGCCTGTTACTAGTGATATTACGGCGTTTGTTGCGGCTTCGAGCAAGCTAAGTATGGCGGCAAAAAGCGGCACAAACATATCAAAAAACGATGCCACGCCCTCGGGGACGTATCCGTCGTTGCCCGCAAATACTGGTTTTGTGGTTGTTGCAGTTATTATGTTCACAACAAAAAGAAGCAAAAATGCCGTTAGCGTACGCATTGTAAGCGATTTCGTGCGTTTTTTGGATAATATTTTTACAAGCATTTTAACAATCAACCTCCTTTGTTAGTCATATAATTAATGTACCACATTACGATTGCAGTTGTCAATTTTTTTGGCGAGTAAATTTGGTAATTTTTTTGGTGTTGCTAAAAACCGTGGGCTCTGCCCACACCCGCCAAGGGCGCTGCCCCTGGACCCCGCAAGGAGCGCGCCCCTTGACCCGCTAATTTTTTTGTAGTGGTTATTAGCTGCGTTTGTTGCTCACAAGCTAAAACGGGGCAAACACGTGGGTTCGCCCCTATATTTTAGTACAGTTGTTGATATTTTGGGCTATATTTTAACCTTTTATTTTAGCCTTTTATTTGGCCAGCTAATTTAGAGAATGCGGCGGCATCGTTTACAGCCATTTCGGCTAACATTTTGCGGTTAATGTTGATATTAGCGGTTTTAAGACCGTTCATAAAGCGGCTGTAGGATAAGCCGTTTTGTCGGGCGGCGGCGTTTATGCGTGTAATCCACAGGCGGCGAAACTCCCGTTTGGTTTGTTTGCGGCCTGCGAAAGAGCTTGCCATTGCTCGCATTACCGATTGTTTTGCTACTCTGTATTGTTTACTTCTAGCGCCACGAAACCCTTTTGCCAGTTTTAGTATTTTTTTATGTCTTTTTCTGGCGTTTAATGCTCCTTTTACTCTTGCCATAAAAAGCCCTCCTTTTTTATAATTTTCAGCTAATTTTTACGAGTACGGCAACATTCTGCGGATAGCTAATTCGTTGGTTTTATCGGCAATGCCTGCCTTTCGCAATTTCATTTTACGCTTGGGACTTTTTTTGCCAAGTATATGTTGCTTATTAGCCTTAAAGTATTTGAACTTGCCGCTGCCAGTTGCCTTAAATCGTTTAGCGGCGGCTTTTTTGGATTTTATTTTGGGCATAATTAAACACTCCTTTACTATAATATTTGTTGGTGTTTGTGCGTTTTTGCGTTTTCGTGTTGTTTGGTGTTAAATTATTGGTTTTGTTGATTTTGTTGATTTTTGGCACTTTTTGTTGATTTTTGGCACTTTTTGTTGATTTTTGTTGATTTTTGGTACTTTTTGTTGCTTTTGCTGATATTGTTGTTACTTTGCAGGGTATTACAGCTAGTTACTTTGTTGTTTGGCGGTTAAAAACATTGCCAAGGTGCGAGCCTCCATTTTTGGCGGTTTTTCTATAACGCCAAACTCGCTAACTTTTTCGGCAAAGTCATTCATAATATCGTAGCCACTGTCGCGGTGTCCTAATTCTCTGCCCCTAAAGCGGATAGTAATTTTAACTTTATCGCCCGCCGACAAAAATTCTATGGCTTTTTTTACCTTAACATTGATGTCATGGGTATCGATGTTAGGTGAAAGGCGCAGTTCTTTAATGTTGACGGTACGTTGTTTTTTGCGCGCCTCTTTTTCTTTTTTGTGTTGGTCAAACTTAAACTTACTGTAATCCATGATCTTGCAAACTGGCGGTTTTGCAGTTGGCGATATTTTTACTAAATCTAACCTTTTGTTATCAGCAATTTTTTGGGCCTCTTTGGCAGAAACTATGCCTAATTGCGTTCCGTCTGCGTCAATTAACCGCACATCTTTGTCCCTAATCTGCTCATTGATCATAAAATCAGCTATGTTGCATACCTCCTCTAGCGTAATTTATCCGCATAAAAAATGGGCTACAGCCCACACTAATTAAATACCTTTTCGGCACAAACCGCCAAAACATAACGTTCTAGCTACAGTACCTATCCAGTATAAATTTGCCCGTTGCCAAAAGCTAAGGCGAGAAGTGTGAACCTCTACTTATAATTACAGTTTTAATGATAACAGGGCATTTTGTGTTTGTCAAGTGAAAATTAAAAAAATAAAATAAAAAAATTTACAAACAAATTTGCCCATACTGATTTGCTGGCGGCAGCCTTACGAAATAGCTTGTTCCAAACTTTTTTCGTTATTATTGGTGCTTACTATTTTTTCTAACCTTGCCACGTATTCGCCTATTGTTTCGCCGTCTTGCGGCAAAGAGGACCCGTCCGCCGGGGCGGAATCGTCAAAAGACGGCTTTTCCCTTGTTTTTTCATTCATTGGGGTTGTCTCCTTATTTTCATGCGACATAAAATTCTGTATTCCTCTTCCATAATAACAGGGCTGTTTTTACTTTGTCAAGCAAAAACAAAATTTTTTTCAACAACACCTACATTTCCTCCACCTTTCACATTTTTTCACACCTTGCAAACATTGCAACGCTTTTGTATACTTATTATTAGCAAAACCAATAAAACTTGAGGAGGATTTAGGTTGACAGAATTTTCGTTAAAAGACGCAAAAATTACGGGTAATTTTTGGCAAAATTTTATGGAACTTGTGCGGACAGAAGTTGTGCCGTACCAATGGGCGGCGTTAAACGACCGCATAGAAAACGCCGAACCTAGTTATTGTATGCACAATTTCCAGGTGGCGGCTGGCAAAAAAGCGGGCAAGCACGGCGGGTTGGTTTTTCAGGATAGTGATGTGGCTAAATTTTTAGAGGCTGTTGCCTACGTTTTAGCGTGGCACCCCGATTCGGAGCTAGAAAATATTATCGATGCCGCTATTGACGATATTGTAGCCGCCCAACAGCCCGACGGCTATTTGAACACGTATTACATACTCAACGGCTTAGAAAAACGGTTTACCAATCTAAAAGATAACCACGAACTGTACTGTTTGGGGCATTTTTTAGAAGCTGCCGTTGCCTACTACCACACAACTGGCAAAGATAAGCTGCTTAAAGCCCTAATAAAATACGTGGATTTGGTGGATTCGTTAATTGGTGCGGAAGACGGCAAAACACACGGCTACCCAGGCCACCAGGAAATCGAGTTAGCTTTGATAAAATTGTACGAGATAACCCAAGACGAAAAACATCTAAAATTGGCAAAATATTTTATTGACGAACGTGGCAAAACGCCGCTGTTTTTCCAAGAAGAAACCGAAAAGCAGGGCAATAATTTTTATTGGCAGCACAGTTTGTTCCAATATGGCTACTATCAAGCACACAAGCCCGTCCGCGAACAGCAGCACGCCGTTGGGCATTCGGTGCGGGCATTATATATGTATTCTGGAATGGCGGACGTTGCCCACAAAACGGGCGATGAAACCTTAATGAACGCTTGCAAACGCCTATGGTCAGATGTAACCAGCAAGCAAATGTACATCACTGGCGGCGTTGGCTCGTCGCATTATGGCGAGGCGTTTACTTTTGGCTACGATTTGCCCAACGATACCGTATACGCCGAAACCTGTGCCAGTATTGCACTAGCTTTTTTTGCCCGTCGTATGCTGGAATATGACGGTTTTAAGGCAGAATACGCCGATGTTTTAGAGCAAACTTTGTACAACGGCATTATAAGCGGAATGGCGGCAGACGGCAAAAGTTTCTTCTACGTAAACCCGCTAGAAGTTGTGCCAAAAGCCACCCAAAAAGACCAGCTAAAATCGCACGTAAAAACGCAACGCCAAAAGTGGTTTGGCTGTGCTTGCTGTCCGCCAAATTTAGCAAGAATTTTGGCATCTTTAGCCAGTTATGCGTACGCCAAAAACAACGACACGCTTTATATTAACCTGTTTGCCGAAAGCGAAGTAAAATCCAAGCTGCAAAGCGGCACTATTGCGTTAAACATAACTACTCGCTACCCTTGGAGCGGCACAATAACAGTAAAAATTACCGAAATCAGCCCAAAATCAACACTTGCGATGCGTATTCCAGGCTGGTGCGAAAAATATTCCGTAAAAATAAACAACGCCGCCGCCAACAAAAAGCTGCAAAACGGCTATTTAACGCTAACAACGCTAAAAACAGGCGACGAAATTATTTTGGATTTGGATATGCCCGTCAACATAATAGAATCGAACCCAGCAGTCCGTGAAAACATTGGCAAAGTGGCAATAATGCGCGGCCCAATAGTATACTGCCTAGAAGAGGTTGACAACGGCGACAACCTCCACCACATAGCCCTACCAGCCAACGCAACTTTTACCCACCACCACGATAAAGATTTCTATTGCGGTGCAGTTACCCTACAAACAACCGCCAAAAAGCTACAACCAACAGGCACACAATCCCTCTACCAAAAATCCCACCCTCCAAAATACACAAACGTTACTACAAAATGGATACCTTACTATCTATGGGCAAACCGTGAACCAGGCGAGATGTGCTGTTGGGTAAGGGTGCTGAACTAAAATCAAAAGATTAAAACTGTTAAAAACTTTAGCCTGTACCGAAATGGTCGCCCGTTGCCCACCTGTCGGCGGACAGGTGAACCCCCATAAGCACCAACTTAACAAAAAAAGTTCACAAATACCAACAAATCGGTTAAAATTGAATTAAGACAAAACAACAACCGAGGATGATACCTGTGAACAAAATAAATTTTACCGAAAAATTAAAAAAAGTCAAGATATAAATGCCGAAGTGCAAAAATTAATAAAAAACCTGCCAAAAAATCTTGACGAAACGGCTAAAAATTATGGTGCAATAGTTAGGCGGCGTAAAGTTGGTTGTGCTGTGAGTTTGTTTTTAGCCATAGCCCAGTATATTGTTTTGGAATTATCGCAAAAAATACTTGCAGCAACGTTTAGCAGCACAATCGGAATGAGCAATCAAGCATGGCAGAAAAAAATAATGCGTTGTGAGCCGTGGATAAACTATTTGTTATGCGAAATGATACCGAAAATCCCATTAAAATGCAAAAAATCTTCAAGCAATCCAAACAAAAGGACAATCAAGTTAATCGATGCCTCAATTTTTCAGCAGGCGCCCGCCTGCCGGACGGGCAGGGGCTACAAAAACGGAAGAGGCGGAAAATCGTTGCGGTTGCATATGTGCTATAATTTGACTATCGGTAAAATGGATTCATTCAAACTAACTGAAAACACAGTTGCTGAAAGCGTTTCGCACTTTCAAATAGAAAAAAACGCCATCTATATAGCGGATTCGGGTTACGGCAAAGGCAAACAATTTTCATGGATTGTACAAAACAAGGCGGATGCTCTGTTTCGTTTGAGTCCTAGCCAAATACAGCTTGTGAGCGATGCCAACGGAAAAACAAAAATAGACATGAGTGAAAAACTAAAAACAACCGCCCCACCTGCCGCCCGCCTGCCGGACGGGCAGGGACGGGCAGGCAAAACCTTGGATTTCAAGTGTTTCATACAAACCGAAAAGGGAAAATATATACCCGTTCGCATAGTTGCAACCCGTTTGCCCGAGGATAAAGCGTTATTGGCAAAAGAGCGAAAAAGGAAAACTGCTTACCCGCCTGCCGACGGGTAGGCAAAAACCAAAATAAAATTCAAGAGAAAACCTTGATTTATGCCGAATGGACAATACTAATGACTTCGTTGGGGAGCGATTACTCCGCTGAAGAGTTGTTTATTATGTATCGTTCACGCTGGCAAATCGAACTTTTGTTTACCTGCCCGCCGGCAGGCGGGAGCGGATTAAACAAGCGGC
>WRKK01000351.1 GCA_009782245.1 Defluviitaleaceae bacterium
AAATCGGAATGGGCAAACGGGCGACCGTCCTCGGTCGCCCGTTTGGTTAAGTGGGGCGGATTTTTTTCAAAAATCCCGCCCCGCAAATTCCACAAATTACATCTTAATTCCACTCTGCCCAATACTCTCAACAAAGAACCGTTGAGCAACCAAATAAACCAAAATTATCGGAGCAATACCAATAAGTACGCCCGTAGAAATCATTGCCTCTATTTGGGCGGTGGGCGGCGTTATGCCAGCGGTTGTGCCACCCAAGTTTATGTAGTATTGGATAAACATCTCGCTAAGCGAGCTCATCTGGTGCGCCATAACGCCATGCCCTTGCAGGAACATTCCAGTATAAAAGCCGTCCGTCCATTGCCACACAAACGCAAACAAGAAACACGAAACCAGCATCGGCACGGCATCGGGCAACATTATTTGTGCGAATGTTCGCAACTTGCCGCAACCGTCAACCCACGCGGATTCTTCCAACTCTTTCGGCATATTTCTAAAATATTGCCGCAACATGAAAATGTACAAGCCGTTCCGCAAGCCCATTGCACCCGCCGACAATATCAAATAGCCCTGCACCGTCTGCAACAGGTTAATCGGCTCGCCGTTGATAAGCGAAACCAAGCCGAACAGGTCAAAAAAGCGGAAATTTAGGAACATTGAAGCCATAATTGTGTGCGGCGGCACAATAATTGTAACTATAACGCAAGCGAACCAAAACCGCTTTAGCGGAAAGTTGAACCGTGAAAAGCCGTACGCAACCAGCGTACACGCCGCAATTTGCAACACCGCAACCGAAAACGTTACAATAACCGTTGTCAACAGCGAACCCCAATAATTCATTAGTTCGGCTGCCACACGAAAGTTAGCCAAGTTAGGCTGCCGCGGAATCGTGATAACTGTTGGGTCAAACAAGTCGTCCCGCGACATTATCGCATTGGAAAACTGGTGAAACAACGGCTGTAATATCAAAAAGCACAGACCAAACAGCAGCACAACCATTAAAAAGTTGCCCAAAACACGCCGAGTGTCCGTTCGCAATAAATAGCCCTCCGAGGCACGGTTGCGTTCCCTGTACCGTGCGAAATTACTGGGCTTTCTCGCTTTTCCCGTTTTTGCTACTCTTGTAGCGCCAAATTTAGTCATAATAATACACCAACCTTGAAATTATAAATCCGACAATTCCCAAAATTGCGGCAATCGCCAAAAAGAAAACCAGCGCCAACGCCGAGCCGAACCCAAAATTCATCAGCCGCATTATCTGAATTTCCACCATATTCATTACTTCGCTGTCCGTGCGAACCATAAAGTCCACAATCGAGTACACAACAACAACCAAAATCATCGGCGAAACCATTGGGAACGTTATTTTCCAAAAGTTTTCCCAGCCCGTTGCGCCCTCGATGCTTGCCGCCTCAAAAATGCTGGGGCTTATCGTCTGCAAGCCAGCCAAAAATATCAAAATTTGGATACCGCTCGCCATTGCAATCGTGTAAATTTGGTTGGTAATATCCAAAATATACTGGATAAAATCGCCCATAGCACCCGCACCAGTCGCCGTTACCAGCAAATCTTCGATAAAGCCCGTAACATTGGCGCGCAAAGCATTTTGGTCTTGAATCTGCGTTGCGACCATATCCAGCAGCGAGTTGTTCGTTTCGATGCCAATCAGTACGCCGCTTGCTAAAATTACTGGCAAAAAGAAGATTGCCCGCACAAACGCACGTCCAGGAAACTTGCGATTTAACATAATAGCGACAAACAGGCTAAAAATCACAATCGCAGGTACCATTAACGCCATTTGCACAATTTCCTCTGTCAAAAACCGCACAAAATCGGGATCAATCGTAAGTGCCCGCCGCAAGTTTTCAAGCCCAGTCCATTCAATAAAAAACGTGTTATTTACAGCGTCCATCGTAACAAATGAAAACGCAAACCGCACCGTCTGATACAGCGGATAAGCCATAAACGCCACAAAACCAACAATAAACGGCAAAATAAACAAATACCCAGAAATCGCATTCTTCGTCGCCATCGTCATTCCCTTTTTGCCGCTCTTGCCACCTTTCACTTTTACCATTGTATAACCTCCTTAAAAATTTGGGATAATGCGGATAACATGGGCGGATTGTGGTTTTATAAAAATCCGCAAATTTCTAAAAATTCGCCAAAATTCCCAAAATCCGCCCAAATTTCCCAAAAATTCCTTTTATTCTACAGCCGTGCCTGTTAGCACTTCCGAGCCGTTGACGTTGCGTACTACTAGATAACGCATTGTGGGGATTAGCCGTCCGTCTGTTGTTGTGAAGTCGTGGTTGGAGCTGTTTACGAAAACTTGTGTGCCGTCTTCGTAGACTGTTAGCGATACGCCGTCCATGTTTAGCAGCTGGTGGTCAACGATAAGCTGGTTGTAAAGGTGGCGGAAACTTTCGGCGTGGCGTTGGTAGACTTCGTCGGCGACGTGTTGCCAGCGGTCAAACTCGTTGGCGAAATAGCGGCGATAGCGTGTAACGTTAAGGTCGGCGGTTGCCACGTTCATAAAGCTGAAGAATAGCGACGAGCCGCCCTCAACCGAGCGTAATAAATGATACGAATGATCTTCCGCCAAATTTAGCGGCCGTCCCGCAAACGGGATAAGCCCGTGCAGAGCAATCTGGTAAAACGGCACAGTTACCGAGGTTATCCCGAAACCTTGGTCGCTGACGGGCATTCCTGTTATAAGGTCGGCAAAGGGCAAAGCGTACGAAAAGCCGTAATTTAGCCAAACGCCAGTCCCGTTCGCTTGCAAATCGGCTAGTAGGTCGCGCCGCATATTCATCGAGGCCTCGCGCGTTACGTGCCTATCCTCGTGGAAATCTCCCGCAAGCGATGCCGCCATCGAGCGGAATGCTATGTTGTTTATGCCGATTCCCGCCGCCTCGTCAACAAAATTGTTGACCAGCCGCATTGTAAAATCGGGATTCGCCAAAATTGTTGGGTCTGCCAAAACGCTCTCAGAGCCGTTTTCGCCGAAGAAAATATGGCTAAATCCGTTATGTTCAACTCGGCGGCGATTGGCTTGCCGTGCGGCATCTCGATTAAGCGAAAAGCCGTTAAATAGCGTGTTCCCGCGCATATTCACAAAATCGCCCTCAATGAAAAAGTTGAAACCTAGCCGTTCGGCGGTATTCAGCAGATTGTTCATTGCGTTGCGGTTGCCCAACTGCGAAATCAAATCCAGACTAGTCGGCACAACGTGGTCAATGGAATCGTTGTGCATTCCGCGCATCATTACTGGGATATTCTGCCAACCGAACTCCGCCAGCGTTTCTAAAATATCGGTAGCTTGTGCGAAAGTTGTCAACGCAAAAGGTCGCTCCACAGGAAAGCCCAGAAAATGCTGATTTGTCAAGGCAGAGCCCAAAATTTCCACCATTGCGACAGTTGGCGCTTGCACACGCTCGTTTAGCCGAGGATACCGCTCTTGTAAAAATTCGCGGAAAGCGACCGCCATTCCCATGTAGCCAGGCGTTTCCGTGAAAGCGTAGCGGATTATGATGTACTCGTCCTGCGGAAGTTGCCATTCGTGGAGCAACAGCTGTGCGTCCGCGCGACCTGCAACGTCCAGCAACGCCCCGTGAATCAGCCGAAAAGTTGGGTGGACACGATTATACGGCGAACCCATTCCCGAAACTTCGGCTCGGATAGCGGCATACGAGGCACCCTCTTCGATGATTCCTGCAAAAGTTGCCCCGTTTTTGTGTACGCCAAAAACTGGAAAAGCAGCACGGTTATCGTGAATTAGGGCATCTCGGATAATCGCCTCGTCCCAACCAAAAACGTTGTTCCAGTACAACGCCTGATTATAGCGGCCGCTGTCAAACATTATCAACGCACCCGAGCCGTCTGGCACGAACATATAGCCGTCCTCTTCGGCACGAGCCGCTCCAAAATACGGCATAACTGTCAACCGAGTTGGAATAAAATCGGTGCGGTAGGTTATGCTGTTAAACGGAATTGTCAGCACGACATCGTTGCGGTCAAGTTCAAACCGCATTGTTATGTTAAACTCTGGGCGATCGCCCGTTACCGCCAGCCCAAAATATTCCTGGTCGGCTTGCCATTCCTCGGCTGTATACCCGACCGCCTCAAGGCTATCCTGGATTCGCTCCATCAAAAAGCCCTGCACGTTGTCCTGTAGCACGTAGATTGTTTCGCCGTCCTCCAGCGTGGGGAACTGGGCGATTAGTGCGGCGCGGTCATCGCCAGCACGCAAGCGGTCAATGTGAAATGGTCGGTAAACATTGAGCACCTGCATCATCTCGGCGCGCGGCATTTGGTCAAGAAAATAATGGAAACGCTCCTCGTAAATGGCGTTCGGCACTTGGAAAGTTGGCGGAATATCGCCGACTGTGAAGTAAAGTTCTAGTACATTACCGTTTTCGAGTAGAGCGTGTTCAAAGTGCCCCGTTTGCACGGCAAACCGATAGGCATCGTAAATCCAGTTTGAGCCTTGGTGGTTCTCAAACTCTAGTAGGAACAGGCTTTGTTTGCGGAAAAATTCAATAGCGGTTGCGTCTTCGTTGTCAACCGTTCCGTACGGCGTAGAACGCCATTCGTTGCCTGTTGCCAGTTCGGTTACGATAATTTCGGCGGTTTCCGTCAGAAAGTCCAGCCGCAAAAATTCATTTTGCAACGACACCACCGCAGGAATATCGGCATCGTAACCATAGCCGAACATTTGAACTACGCCGCCCTCACGCTCGCGCACGGCACAAGCGGATAGGACGAATAGTGCGGCTATTAGGGTTAGTGTTAGTTTTGTTAGTTTTGTTTTCATTTGGGTACCTCCTTAATATGGTTGCTAGGTTGCTAACTGCTCGAGTTCTTGTTTTCTTTTTTCGTATTCAGCCCTATATTCGGGGTTTTCACTTATTTCAGCTAGAGTATCAATGGCAAGTTTCATTGTTTCATCGGTTTCGTAAAGATGTTTCAAATATGCTTGCATACCGTGTTCGCTAGTTTTTGTTTGTTTGCGTTTTTTCATTTGCAGTAGCTCCTAAAGGGTTATTCCTTGCTCTGCTACTTTTTGCAAAAGCAGGGCAATTTGGCGGTCTTTTTCGGCGGCTAGTTGCTCCGCTTGCTCACGTTTTTGCTGTTCTTGTGCAAGTTGCTTATCTTTTTGAACAAGTTGCTTATCCTTTTGAACAAGTTGCTTGTCCTTTTGAACAAGTTGCTTATCCTTTTGAACAAGTTGCTCTTCCGTTTCCTTGATAGAATTCATTTCGCGCAACCTATCGTCATAAGCATTTCTATACTCTGTGTCTTCGTAATACAAAGCCAAAGTATCAACGGCAAATTTTAATTGCTCGTCCGTTTCGTAGAGATTTTTTATTAAATTTTTATTGGGCATATTGCTTTGGGTAATCAAAGAGAGCCATTTTGTTAAGTCTGGGTGCACGTTATCTAGTAACGCTTTATTGTCGTCTAGTAGTATTTTGTCTGCTTTCATTTTTTTACCTCCTGTTTTTTTCTTTATTGCTCGCAAAAAGGCTTTTGTGTCAATATAGTGCATCTCCATAGCAGATGTAAACGGTTCGCCTGTTTCGATGTCTGTTATCATACACAGCCTATGGATTTTGTCCACTTTTTTTGTTTTGCGATTGTTTTTCAAAGGGGATATTTGCCCTTCTGCAAAGGTAATCGATATTATCGGTGTTGCTGATAGGTACTTTTCGCCGCCTTTCAGCTGGTCGCCATAAGACCTCGCCCATGAATATATCGTTTTTGCCTTTAGTTCGCTCAATTTGTAAAGGTGCATTTCGATTAGAACAATTATTCCGCTGTCCAACGTTGCCTTTACGTCCAATATTACCAGTTTTCCGCCCTTGGTTTCTTTTTCCAAAGTCGGATTGTTTATTTCCAAGGATTTCACTACGCGCGGAATGCCCTTATTGGCGAAAACTGCGTTCAATACCCAAATCAGCAAGCATGGATCGCTCTTAACAAAAAACAGCTTAAAAGCGTAATCCACGCGCAAATCCATCAATTTGTCAAAGTCTATCGTCATAATGTCAACCTAAACCCTTGATAGTGGCTAATTTTTTCATTCGGGCATCTCCTTTTTGGATTACAGGGTTATCCCCTGCTCTGCTACTTTTTGCAAAAGCATGGCAATCTGGTGGGCTTGTTCGGCGGCTAGTTGCTCCGCTTGCTCACGTTTTTGCTGCTCTTCCTGATTCTTCAGTTCAAGCTGTTCAATTTTCCGCCTGTCTCTTTCAGACTTGCGTTCCGCCTTTTTTTTGCCCTCTTCTGCCTCGAATAACTTTGTTTCATAGTTAATAAGATCGTTTTGACGGCGGATATAGCTTGCTCTGGCGTATTCGTCTTCGCTTTGCCAAACTAGCGTGTCAATAGCAGATTTTACATCTTTGTTTCGCTCGTAAACGGCTTTTATAATGTTTTTATCCTCTATATCTTTCTGCAACATCAAGGATAGCCAATCTATCAAATCGTTGTTTAGGGTTTCTGTGTTATTGTTCTTTGGCAAGGTCGTTTTTTTCTGCATTTTTTCTAATCCTCCTAGTTTGATTAGTTGTGCCAAAAAGGCTTGCATATCAATGTAATGCAGCTCCATTGCGTTGGTTAAAATTTCGCCAGTTTCAATGTCTGTTATTTTGCACAACCTATGAATTTTGGGCTTTGAATCCGCCGCCAAAGTTTTAATTTGCCCATTGGTAAAAGTAATGGCAATAGTCGGCGGCTGGCTGGAATATTTTTCTTTTTTGCGTAGCTGTGTGCCGTGCGTTACCGCCCACGAGCGAATCGTTTTCGCTTTTATCTCCACTAGTTCGTGCAGATGTATCTCAATTAAGATAATCGAGCCGTTGCTTAATTTTGCGGCTATGTCCAATATGGAAAGTTTACCCTTTTTGGAGTCTTTTTCCAGATAAGGGTTTTTTATTCGTAGCCACGTTATTTTGCGGTGGATACCCTTGTTCGCAAAAATTGCATTTAACAAGGAAATCAGCAAGCGTTTTTTGCCCCTTATGAACAACAGTTTGAACGCGTAATCCACGCGCAAATCCATCAATTTGTCAAAATCTATCGTCATAATGTCAACCTAAAAACCGAAACGCCACCTCTTGCCCTATCGAGTAAAAGTACGCCAAGCCGCCGCTGACAACCGCAAAAAACATGATAAATATAAATATCATTATGCCAATCGCCAAAATGCTTGCAAGGCTTGTTATTATCGCCTTTCCGAACGAATAATCGTGTATCTCTTTCATGGCACACAGAATCAGCAACACAAACCAAACCACGCCGAACCCTGTGAAAACCCAGTATAATGCACCCTCTTCAAATGTGATAACGTGGCTAACTGGGATAAGCGCCGCATTTATAATAATCATCGGGGTCATGGCGTACGCCGTCCCCATGTAGATGTCCGAGATTTTGCCTTTGCCCTCGAACAGGGTCGTTAGGCTCCAGTTGGCGACAGACCACAGCAAAAGCGGCAACAACACTTGCCCCAAGACCATCCACGCACTAAACGTTTCCATGTTCACCTGAATAAACTGGAAATTTGTCAGCACCATGCGGAAAATTTCAACTATAACCGCCAGTGCGACAATCGTGTGCGCCGCCGCCAAACTGCCGCGCCGCTCGTGAATCAAATCCCAAAAGCCGTCCAGCGGCCGCCGCATTGTGTATAGGCTAAATTTCAGCGTTTTGAAATAGTTGTCAAAGTCAAAGTTTGTACGAGAAATCGCCGCTTTTATGGGATTCCCGCTAGGTTTCGTTTTTGTCGGACTCATGAGTTTCTAATCTCCCTTCGGACCTTTAGCGTCTGCCGCACAACTGGCGGAACTATCATTAAAACGCCAATCACCGCCGCAAAAATCCAAAAATAATTTTCCATCCACACTCGGCGGTAAAAGCTGAACGCTCGCCCAAAGTTGGCGGAATCGTTTTGTATGCGGAACATATCCATTGCTTGTCGATAATAGCCCTGCCGCAGATACGCGCGCGCCATTCCAATGTACGCAAGCCCAAAATTGCCGTTCATGCGCAGCACTTCCTGCCAGTAAAATACGCTTTCTTCGTACAAGCCGCGCTGGTACATCGCCAAAGCATCGTTGATAAACGCGCCGTATTCCGTGAGGTCGAAGCGTGTGATTGCCGCCGCTGTGGCATCTAGTGCGAACAGCGTGAATCCCATGTTGACAAGTGCGGTTGGCAATATGAAATGCCCCTCGCGGTTGCCCACGCCGCCCCAAACGTACAGCAACTGCCCCTGCGAATCGTACGCAAAAAGCCGCCCACGGTTCGAGTCGAACGCAATAAACGTGTTGTTGGGCAATGCCGCCGCCGCCATAAACGTGCTAGGCCCAGAAATTCCCGCCGCAGAGCCGTACCACGTGTCGCCAACGGGGTCTTGCAAGCCGTTGCGAATCATAACGTCCGCGCCCATTGCGTTAAGCCGCCGAATCGGGTCAACATCAGGGCTGGAAGTGGTTACGAAGAGGAATCCCTCGTTGTCGATGATAACGTTGTTGTACTCGACAGGCACAAACAACGCCATGCGTTCCCGTTGCTCACGCGTGGCTATCATGCGCCAAAACTGGTCTACGGGCGAAATGCTGACATCGGGCGCGCCCATGTATCCCACAAAATAGCCTGTTAGGTCAAATTCCATTAAGCCACGGTTGACGTGCGATGCCTGCACAAACAGCCGTCCCGAAAAATCGGACGCAATTTTGCGTGGCAAAAAGTCCAGCTGTTCCGCCAGTAGGCTTAATTCTAGCTTACTGCGGTCAATAACGGTAATCACGTTCCAATCTGTGTCAACGTGCAAAATCCGCTGATTGAACGTGTCGGCAATCCACCGCTCGCCACGGGTTAAATCCCAGTCGCTCACGAAAATCCCGTAAGGGCGGTCAAAAGTGGATTGCTGCCCGTCTGGCATTGTTACGCTAGTAACCACTTCTGCCAGTTCGTGAGTGCCGTCCTCGTTCATTTGCAGGGTAACAATGCGGTTGTTGTACGTGTCAACCACGTATAATAGGTTGCCGTGCATATGTAAATCTTGCGGACGGTCAAAATGTCCTATACCCAAGCTGTCGCCCAAAATAAAGGCACTAACCCTGTACGCATCGGGCGACGGCACGGGGATTCCCCATTCGTTGTAGGTGTAGGTAAAATTGCTTGGGCCTGTCGCAGAAAGTGCGGTTGGCGTTAAAAAAACCGCCATTACCGCAAAAAATGCGAAACTTGCTACTATAGCTCTCGTTTTCTTCATAAAACTCACTCCTACTCTTTAATACCAGAGTTTGCCATTGTTTTAAGAATGTTGCTTTGTGCCACGACAAACAGGGTAATCGGCACGACCATCATAACGAGGGTAACGGCGGCACCAACGCCCGCGCGGGCGATATTTGGCGTGTGCGGACTGCCCACGATTTGCGAAAGGGCAAACGGTAGTGTTTTCAGCTGTTCGGTGTAAATTAGGTTAGCTTGCGGATTGTTCCACAGTGCTTGCACCGAGAAAATCATGCCAGTAAGCATGGCTGGCTTGATTAGCGGGATAACAATGCGTGTGTAGATCATCCATTCTTTCGCACCATCAATTTTGGCGGATTCTATCAGCGATTGCGGCACGGTATCGATAAATTGTTTCATTAGGAAAAATCCCATAGGGAACGCAAAATGCGGGATAATTACCGCCCAGTAAGTGTCAATCCAGCCAAGCCCCGCAAGCACAAGGAAGTTGGGGATTGCGGTAACAAAGCCCGAGAACATCAGCGTTATAATAACGAGGTTGAAGAACATTTTGCTGCCTGGGAACTCGTATTTACTGACGGCGTACGCGCCCATGCTTGCGACCAGCAGATGCCCAATAGTGCCAGCCGCCGTGATAAACACGGTGTTGAACACATACCGTGAAAACGTAACCCACGAGCGGGACATAATAATGAACAAATCCTGCAAATTGTTAAGCGTTGGATTTATAACGAACAGGCGCGGCGGGAACAGAAATAGTTCGTTAAGCGGCTTAAAAGCGTTATTTATGGCGAAAATCAGCGGAAAAGCGAAGAAAAAGCCAAAAATCGCCAACATAAACCAAATAAATACATCTCCGCTACGAGAGCGGTTTGGGCGCAAGACCGCCGAACTGCGTTTTTTGCGTGTCTTTTGTACGCCGAAATTTCCTTTTCTTGTTGCTATTGCCATTTTTTTGTCCTCCTATCGCCCAATCTTCATAATAAACTTACCAACCAACGATTTCGTATAAATCATAGCAAGGAACAAAATCGTGGCAATCGCCGAGGCGTAGCCCATTTCAAAGCGGATTGCACCATAATCAACCAAATGGTTGACAACCGTATGCACCGCATAATCCGTGGACGGAAACCCTGCCAAGCCTTGCGTAACTTCGCCGACTGCGAAACTCGCCATAATTGCCATAACCGCACCAAACATCAGCATTCCCTGCATATTTGGCAGCGTGATAAACCATAATTCTTGCCAGCGATTTTTCACGCCGTCCATAAGTCCCGCCTCGTAGAGCGATTCGTCAATGGTGGAAAGCCCTGCAATAAACGCCAAAAAGCCAGCGCCAAGGCTCATCCACAGCACAACCACGATAATAACGGGCATCATAAATTGCGGATTGGAAAGCCACAAAACAGGCTCGTTGATAATGCCGAACTGCATTAGAAAGGCGTTTAGGTAGCCAAACGCATCGCCCGAAAAAATCAGCGACCAAATAAGGAACGCCGCGCCAGCGATTGTGGGTGCGTAAAACACGAGAGTAACAAACGCCCGTAAATAGCGGGGCAATTCGTTAATGAACCACGCAAACAGGAAAGCGAAAATATAGCCAACGGGTCCAGTTATCAACGCCAAAATTAGCGTGTTGCGGATTGCAATTAAAAATACATCGTCCGCCAAAAACAGGTTAAGATAATTCTGAAAGCCAATAAAGCGGGGTGCCTCGAGGACGTTAAAGTAGGTAAAGCTGAAGAAAATAGACACGCCGACAGGTGCGACGACAAAAACCGTAAACAAAATTGCATACGGTGCAAGGAAGAGATACAGCGTTTTGTGCTTTTTCATCTCGTTCCACATATAAGCACGTTGTACCCGTTTTCTTGCCATGTAGCGGCTGAACGGGGTGCTTGTTGGTGCTGTTGCTGTTACTGATGCCATTTTTTTACCTCCTGATAGTTAAATCAAAAATCAAATTTTTTATAGTAGACCGCCAAAATTTGGGTTCTGTGTTTAAGGATTTTTTGAAACGCCCAATTTTGGCGGTTTTTTTATTTTTGTAGGTTCGGGATTATTCACATATTTACTCCAACCCAAACTCCCTACGCTTATTAATCAACTCCCTATTAATAACAATAGAAAAATCAAGCAAAGTTTCGCGCGGGTCAACGTTTTCGTTAATAACTCGCCGTATCGCATTTATCAAATGCCGCCCAACGTAGTAACCGCCTGGTACTTCTGGTGTGCCGAGTGTCCAATAACGCTGCTCGTTGAGAACAGCCAGCTGGTCGGAACTCCAGGGCAAACTTTGGAACGCCTCTAAATTAGCGGTTGGAAAACGTGCCGCCGCACCCATTACCGATTCCAGCTCGCGCGCGAACCGTAGTTGCGTTTCCGCCTCTGTCCACCACCGCAAAAATTGCCACGTCTCGGTTGGTAACTCGGTCGCCGCTATCATTATCGCCGCCGTGCCCCACGATGGCACCATGTGGTTGATTGTGCCGTCCGCCTGCACATAGCCTGGCATTACCGCAAAGTTCCACAAGCCCTCAATCTCGGGCGCGAACACGCTGAACGTGTTGAACATTGTAAAATCGGCAAAGCCAATCGGCATCTCGCCGCTACGGAAACGGTTGACAAAATTGTAAAATTGCGGCGAACCGAAATGCGTGAAGAATCTCGTGAAAAACTCAAATGCGGCGATGGATTCCTCGTTGTACAGGATTGTGCGCGAAAGTTCGTCATTGTACAAAAATCCGTCCCGCTGATACAACTGCGTTAAAAAGCCCGAAATATCTGGGTTCATGGCATCGCCGACTGGCGGAATACCCACCGCCATGTTGTTGCGTTGCAAAATCGGCATCATCGCCAAAACGTCGTTCCACGTCCTCGGAATGTCCAGCCCCAAATCGGACAAAATGTCTTCACGGTAGAACATTAGGCTGAAATTCTGGGTTTCTGGCAATGCGTAATAGCCGCCCTGAAACTCGAACGGAACTAACGCACTCGCCGCAAACCGCTCCGAAACCTGCCAAAAATCGGGAAATTGCGTTAGATTAACGGCGGCGTTGCGGAACGCATAGTTTGCGGGGTCTTGCACGGGCATACTCAAAACTGCGTCCGGCCCAATCCCAGCAACAACCGCTGGCAAAACCGCAGTATGAGCCACTAGCCGCAAGTTTACGCCAATCCCATAATTCGGCACAAAAGTATCGTCAATCATGGATTTCAGCACGGTTGCTTGGTCGCGACCCGTTGGAATCCATATCTCGATAACGTTGTCGCCCTCGTGAACGTCGCCCAAACTGTCAAAATCCATGGTAAAACTGGCGGCAAAGGCGGTCAGTTCGTGGGCGGCGCGTGTGAAAAACGACTCGTGAACGACTGGCAACTGGGCTTCCGCACCGCTTATCACGAAAAAGTCAATGTCCAACTGCCCTTCCGTGAGCAACCGTGCAGAATCGCCCAACGCCGAAACGTTCATTTGAAAATTCGCCAACTGCAACGGAATCCGCTCGGGGCGGGTGTAGAACGTGTCCAACTGGCGGACGATTGTGGAAATTACGGCGGTGTTTTCGTTGCGTTCGCCCAAAAAGTCCTCTAAATCTTGCAACAAACCGTACAAAATGCCCGTTTCTTGATAAATCATGTCCATAACGTGCGGCAAAAAGTAGTCAACCCGATAATCCCGCAACTGGTCGGGGTTTGGACCCGTTAGCACGAGAATCTCACGATAAATTTCGTTTAAGCGGTTGACACTCGCAAGCAGCGCGTCAATCAGTTCGCCCAAATCGCCGAGCGTTACGTACATTCTAAAGGTGTTCACGCCCTCGTTCATGGGGAAAAGTAGCGGATTGCCCGCATCGTCGGCAAACGTGATAAGTTCCCAGCTGTTGTTGAACATGAACGGCACGGCGGAAACCTCCTGGAACGGCACTTCGCCGTTGAGGAACACCGAGCGGCTAGAAACAAAGCCACGGTTGTAATTTTGCCGCGCGGACACCGATATGCGGTACAGCCCGTCCGCAGGGACTTCAAACTCCCATTCTATCCATTGCCCAGGGATTCGCCACGGTTGACCGCCAATCATATTAAGCGTGATAAGTGCGGCACTTGGCGGGTTTGTGATTCCGCTGGAACTGTCAAACAGCGGGAACAAGCTAGGCGCAGAGCGGACTGTCGAGTGCTCGCCCTCTACTTGTAGCAGAAAATTGGCGGGTGCGGCGGGGAGCGTGTTGGTTGCCATAAATTCGGCAAAAGTCGGCGGCGTTGTCAGCGGCTCGATAGATAGACGGCGCATAACAAGCGGCTCGTTTAGCCCAGTCAGCGTGATTGTGTTTTCGCCAGCCTGAAAGTAGAACATATAAGGGTTGACAAAAAATCCCAGGCGGTCGCTAAGATAAATGCGTTCCCAGCGGGGCAGCTCGATTTGCGGTGGGCGTATCTGATTGCCACGGTTATCGGTGCGAACGCCGATTGGGTCTGATCCCCAAACACGGTGCAGGGTAATGAGATCCGCCCCCGTGAAAGGGATTTCGCCGTTAATGCGAAGTTCGCGGGTAATGTCAATGCCCCGAGCGAACACGGGGAAATATTCGATTGCGATGTTGTAAAGCCCCGCTTGCGGGACGTTTACGGTAAATTCCACGGTGGACATTTCTTCCGTGAAAAGTACAGCGGATTCGCCCTCAAAATTGGGGACGACATCAAAGCCGCTACCTGTGGGGTTAAAAATGTCAACCTCGATAGTGGCTGTGCCTTGCGGCGTGTTTGCGTGTTGAGCCATAAAAGCGGCGTAACTGCCCTCTTGCAGCACAACGGGCGGGGTAAAAGCCGCCCCCACTCGGCTAGTCAGCACAAGAGCGTCATCACGCAGCAGCATGAAAACGATAAATCCGATAACGATTATAAAGAAGATAATGAATTTGAATTTGTTTTCGGCAAAATGCTCTGAAAAAGTTCCGTTCATAATAATTGACAACCTCCATTCATAATTTATGTGCTGTTTTTATGTAAAATGTTGATAATTAGAGATATTTTAGCACATATTGGGTAATAATATACATAAGATGTGAAGTAATTTTCCATTTAACTGTATCATATGTATATCAGAATGTCAAGAGCGGCAAATATTTTTTTATACTACAAAAAAATCAACTTCAAAACCGTGGGGCTCTGCCCCACACCCCGCAAGGGCGCTGCCCCTTGACCCCGCAAGGAGCGCGCCCCTTGACCCGCATTTTTGTTGAGTGAAAATTTTTTGCTAGAATATTCATCAATTTTGATTACACAGCACCGTTTGCAAAGTCTCAAATTCCTCTAAAATACTGGGGTCTTCGGTTGAACAGTCCACCAAAATATCCCCCAAAATTTCTATTGCCAACGAGTTTATTTCGTCCAAAATAATTTCTGGCATGGTAAAGGCGTTTTCGGCTATTTGGTGAATTTGCTCCGCTTGGTTTGCGGGGTTTTTCGCTATTATTTGCAAAACTTGCAACTGGGGTTGCGTTAATTTTGCCGCAAACTCGGATAATTCTGCGGATAGTTGCGTTGTGCTAAATGTTGCGGCTGGCGGGTTGTTTTCGGGGTTTTTAATATCGGGTAAATCCGATATGTCCGCTTTATCCGCTACTTTTTCCGCATTTTCTACCCACAATGCCGCTTTTACCGCCTCCGTTTCTTTGCGGAGTTGGCTAATGCTGTCAAAATTTAGGCTTATCGCTTGCGGGGTTTCTTCCGAAATTTCTTCTTCAAAAATAATTTCCTCTGCAACTGGCTCTTCAAAAATAGTTTCCTTTGCAATAGGCTCTTCAAAAATAATTTCCTCTGCAACTGGCTCTTCAAAAATAATTTCTTCTGCAACAGGCTCTTCAAAAATAGTTTCCTTTGCAATAGGCTCTTCAAAAATAATTTCCTCTGCAACTGGCTCTTCAAAAATAATTTCCTCTGCAACTGGCTCTTCTGAAATAATTTCCTCTGCGATAGGCTCTTCAAAAATAATTTCCTCTGCAATAGGCTCTTCAAAAATAATTTCCTCTGCAACAGGCTCTTCAAAAATAGTTTCCTCTGCAACTGGCTCTTCTGAAATAATTTCTTCTGCAACTGGCTCTTCTGAAATAATTGGCTCGGTTGGGGGCGTTTCGGTTGGTTGCGGTTGCAAAAAATTTAGTATCAATTTTTCTGTGGATTTGTCTAAATCGACGTGCAACCGCCTGTTTTTGCGATATTGCCGAATATCCCGCAAAATATTTTCGGTAAACTTGACAACTTCGCTTATGTATTTTCGCAACTTTGGGTGCGTGGAATATGGTTTTTGCAAAATAAATTTTTTTTCGCCTGCAAGCGGGCAAATTGCATTGGCAAATATTGTGTGCTCCTGTTGCGTGGCGGTTGGCGGCCCATAAATTGCCAAAATACCCGCTTTTTTGGATTGGTACAAAGCGGTATCCAGCAACGTGATTATTATTGGGATTGTCTGCTGCATTAATTCTTTGTTTTGATTGTAAAATTCGCTTTTTAGCACGGCGTAATCGCACAATGTGATTATTAGCGGAAAAGGTAGCTGTATTGGCACTTGGTCGGCGTATTTTGCAATTACAATGTTGGCGGCGGTGTAGTTTTTTACTGTAAATTCGCCATTCTCCAGATGCTGCGGATACGGCAAGTTATAAATATACACAAAGTCCAAAACCCAAGCCGCCATATAGTTATCCAATTTTGGAAACTGTTCGCTGTATTCTAGCCAAATATTCAGCAATAAATCTAATCCGTCTTCTGTTGTTTGCCAGCCTATCCCGCTAAGCAGCTCATAAATATACACAAAAATATACGATAAATCCGTGTTGACAAAATTGTAGTTGCGTACCAAACTACGCCAATAAAAGTACCACGCTTTTTGTGGGCGTGTCATGCTTGCGTACGTTGGCAAATCTTTCGTAAATGGTGCAAATTCGGCTGGTTCGGCGTTTATGTGTTCGTATTTTTGCATATCTCGTAAAAAATTATTGCGGGATATTTCGGTTTGCGATAACGGCGTTGTATAGCTGATTTTTGGCTCGGTTTTCGGTTCAACTTTTGGCTTGATTTTTGGCGGCGGCGGAATTTTCTGCTTTTTTTCGTTAGTGCCGTCAATTTCTACGTCAAAAAAAACCTCTGAATTTGGCGGATTTTGTGGGGTTTCCGCTTGCGAAGTAATTTTTTTTATGTTTTTGTAAATGTTGGCAAGAAACCCCATAAAATCGTCCTTTCTGTGTATTTTGGCTACACGTTCTCTCGAGTGAGATTCATAATCCACTTAAAGCGGTTAGTTTTGATTAGGGCAATAATCCACTTGAAAAATTGGTCGCTGCGAAGGCACACAAACACGAACCACGGCGGCATATTAAACACAAACGCCGCAATAAACGCCGACGGTAAAACGATAAGCCATGCACAAATTGCGTCCACTATTAGCACAAATTTTGTATCGCCGCCAGCACGGATAATCCCAACAAAACACGGTGCATGGTACGCTGTGCCGATTATCGAGATGCCGATTATTGTCATAAATTGCCGTGCAATAATTTGCGTTTCCTCCGAGAAATAATACAGCGAGATAAATGGGTCTCGAAGCAGTAAAATCAAGGCACTGGCAACTAATCCCACGCATAAAAATGTAACCTGCATTTTGCGTGCGTACACTTTAACTTGCTCGTAATCGCCGCTGCCGACCGTTTTTCCGATGATGATTGCACTCGCACCAGAAACGCCCCAAACTATTATGGTTGTCAGCTGGAACATCATCATTGCGACGCTGTTTGCCGCCATTGCGGATTCTCCCAAACGCCCAATTATGGCTATTTGTGCCGCACCAGCTATTCCCCACAAAACATCGCCCAGCATAACAGGCAATCCATATTTGAAGAAATCCGCCAAAAGTTGCTTGTTTGTGCGGATAAGTTCCAAAAAGCGGATTTGCAAGCGTTTGTCGATAAATCGGACATAAACCACCATTATCAAGGTTTCCACAATGCGAGCGGTAAGCGTGGAGATTGCCGCACCACGAACGCCCAACGCAGGAAATCCGAGGTTTCCAAAAATTAGCAACCAATTTAGAATAACGCAAATTACCAAAGTTGATGCCGAAACGACAACCGCAATTTTGACAACTTCAACGCAACGCATCGCCGCCATAAGCGAGTTTGTTACGCAGAAAAAGATATACGAAAACGCAATTATGCGTATATAAAGTACGCCCTCGGCAATAACATTTTGGTCATCGGTAAAAATGCCCAAAACCATTTCTGGTGCAAGCAGGACAATCACAGTAATTGCCGTGCCAATCAGCAGGGCAATTTTCACGCCGATTGCGACAACAGCTTTCACGCTGTCGATATCCTTTTTGCCCCAATATTGGGCGGCGAGTAGCACCAACGCCGCCGAAATTCCCACCACAAGCATAATGAGAATATTTTGAATTTGGTTTGCGACCATAACGCCCGCTATTGCTCGCTCGCCAAGCGAACCGACCATGATATTATCGGCAAAACCCACGCCAACCGACAGCAGGTTTTGCAAAATCATGGGAATAGCCAATATTAGCAGGGTTTTCAGGAAATCTTTGTTGTTAATTGTCATATAATTCGGATATTTCTATGCTGATTCCTGGTCGCCACTCGATGTGAACGCCTGTAATTATCACGTTTTCAAACAGATTATTTTGCGTAAGTTCGTTGAACGGCTTTTTTTCGAGATATGGCTTAATATCAAAAATGCGTTCTTCGCCGTTGTCAAACTTGCAAAGCAAGGTATAATCAGCTTGTGCCGCCACGGAAACAGCTTGCGGTCTTTCGTGCTGTGCAATCATTGCGGCAATGGCAGATTTTAGGGCAGTTAGCTTGTAGGGTTTGTTCCAGCGGTTGACGGCTATGTAGTCAAAAATGCCGTGCTTTTCCCTTGGCCAAGCATCGCCGCCCATTTGGGATATTGCCCGCTCGATGTCAGCGAAAGTGGTAACAATCCCACCGCCGCCGCCGCCCGCCGATGCAACCATTATGCTAGGCTTGTTGTGCAAAAATGAAACTCGGTCTTCACGAGAATCCCATTGTTTAGTGGCCTCGCAACGCCGCAACTTATCCAAGAATATTTTGAACTCTTCGCTAATTTCTCCCCAATATACAGGAGTAATGTATATAAATGCAGTTGCCTTTTCAACCTGTGCTTGCAACTGGGAAAAGCCGTCTTTTTCGCCAAAAACGCAATAATGCTCCTTAAAGCAGATGCCCCAGCCGTCGCCGCACATTTTGCATTTGTCAAGGTTAATTTTTTTTAGGTTGACAGTTTCAAAAGTAGAGCCAGCTTGTAAGGTGGCTTGTTCTGCGGCTTGTACGAATGAATAGCATAAGCCGTCCGTTTTGGGTGTTCCATTTATTATTAGAATGTGCATAAAAATACCTCCGTTTTGGTTGTTTTGATTGTTTTGGTTGTTTTGGTTAAAATTTTTTTGTGTAGCATATTTATGTTAGCGGTTTTTGAGATAAATGTCAAGTGCGGCGAAAATTTAGTTATTTTTACAAAACAATTAAATTTTGTGCAAATATAACAGATATATTTTATTTTTCAAAAATAATTGACCAAAGCCAAAAACAATAGTATAATAAATAAAATAAGCAATTAAAAACAACGCATATCACGATACAGCAACCCATTTTTTATACTTGTGGCATCGTTGTAGAATTTTGAAAAGGAGGAAGTGCCGCACAGCTTGGAACAACCCTTGCTTTCGTTGTAGCACACACATCACATGACTTGGTTCAAAAATTTTAGAATCCGCACTAAACTTCTTATTTGTTTTGGAATTATCGTTATTATGGGAGTAATGATTTCTGGCTACGCTTTTTACAGGATTTACTCTGTTACCACATCTTACGAGCATCTTCTGGAAATTTCTATAGAGGCTCGCGAGGCAATGCAACAGGCACAAGGTTATGTGCGCGATTATCTGCTTGTTACAACAACCCTTGTAGCCTATACCCAATCAGGACACGTGGAACACGTGGATAATTTATCCCGATATGCCGCAGGTGTCCACTATAACGCAATTAGAGCGGTGCAATATTTTTCGTCAACCTTGTATTTTTATCCCCAATTTACCCAAGATGATATTGACCGACATATGGCAGAGGCTAATGAAATTATCGCATTGCTGGAGCAATTTAGAAGAGATGTTTACAATCCTATTTTAAGTGCCGTTTATTCTGTAGATTATTGGCAAGCCTTAGCCCTGCTAAATGACGCAGAAACTTTGACGAACGCCATTAACGAACTGTTTGAAAAAAAGCTGTACGAGGCAAATAAATTAGTAGAAACAGAAATCCGCTTAATAAGAGATGCAACCAACACAGTTTACAGGATTATGATTGCTGGCAGCACGGCGGTTTTCTTAATATCGGTGTTTTTGGCGTTGTGGATTTCTGGCTCGATAGCTACGCCGTTACGCAGTTTGGTAAAGGCGGCGCATTCCATTTCAAAGGGCGATTTTAATGTTGACATTGACAAGCCCGCAAAAGACGAAACGGGTATGTTAGCACAAAGTTTTGAGGAAGTTGTAAGGGTTATACATAATCTAACGGAAGATTTGCACAATATGGCGACTATGCACTTTGAAAAAGGCGAAATTGATTCCTTTTTAGATGCCGAAAATTTACCAGGCCAATTTGGCGTTGTTGCAGGGCAAATTAACGCTATGGTTCGGCAATATGTGGCATTGCTGGATAAATCGTTAAATGTATTGGGCAACATTACCACCGTAGATTTCAAAACCCCGATGGAAGAGCTGCCAGGCAAAAAAATATTCATAAACGAGATAATAGAAACAACAAGGCTAACGTGCCAAAGCATCGAAACAGAGATTAATTCAATGATAGAAGAAGCAACAAAGGGGAATTTATCGGTACGAGCCAACACAAAGTCATTTGTGGGCGATTGGGCGACTACAATGGCGAATATGAACAAATTATTAGATGTTATCGTGCAGCCAATAAAAGAGACATCTCGTGTTATGAAATTGGTGGAAAAAGGCGATTTAACGGGCAGAATGGAAGGTAAGTTCAGGGGCGATTTTTACGTACTACAAGAATCCATTAACAATACAATGGATTACATCTCCAATTATATAGCCGAAATATCCAGCGTATTAAAAGGGCTTGCCGAAAATAATCTTTGTCAGGAACTAAGGCTAGATTACGTTGGCAATTTTACCACACTAAAGGATTCATTTTTGGTATTTATCGAAACGCTGAACAACGTGATTTATGAGGTTTGTTCTTCTACAATACAGGTTAATTCTGGGGTGCTGCATATGGCGGTAAGTAGCACTAGTTTAGCGGACGGTAGCACAATGCAATCTGCCGCCGCCGAAAGATTGGGCATGGGTGCAGAAGCAGTCAGCATTATCATAAGCAAAAACCTTAGCAGCGTGGAGCAAGCTAAATCATTATCAATCGAAACGCGCGATAGTGCAACGGCTGGCGCGGCTGGCTTAGAGGCAATGTTAAAATCAATGGGTTCAATAAATAGTGCTTTTTCGGATATATCGGGCATAATGAAGACAATAGAGGCGATAGCCTTGCAAACTAAGCTACTTTCGCTAAACGCAACAATAGAGGCGGCACGGGCAGGCGACCATGGCAAAGGTTTTGCCGCCGTCGCCGAAGAAGTACGCAGTCTGGCGGCAATGACACGCAACGCCGCCACCGAAACCGCCAACGTAATAGCCAATTCCAAAGAAAAAGTAGATGCTGGCTTAACTGTCGCCAGCAAAACATCTCACGCATTTGATTTAATAGTTGAACAAACAGAAAAATTAGCAAACGTTATGAGCGATATTTCGCAAGGTTCGCTAGAGCAATCCAAGGCAATGGCAGTTTTCAACAAATCCATACAAGATATTTCCGAGGTTGTGCTAAGCAACGCCGCCACCAGCCAAGAAGTAGCCGCAATGTCCCAAGAATTAGCAAGCCAATCGGAATTAATGTACAATATGGTGAATAGTTTTAGGGTAAAAACTACGGCTTGGTAGGGTTGGCTGACACCTGCGTACACTTTTTTTGAAACATTGGAGATTAGACGGACGGGCGACCTGTCTGCCGACAGGCAGGCCGGGGACGGTCGCCCCTACGGGTGGCATCGTTGTAGGGGCGACCTGTCTGCCTGTC
>WRKK01000352.1 GCA_009782245.1 Defluviitaleaceae bacterium
GCCGAATAATTTCAGCCCACGGCGGCGGAGCATTTAGCGTACAATACAGCAATATAGCCGATTCTGACCAATGGCTGTACAGCCACAAAATTTTAACGCACTTAATGCAAAACGGCACAATAGAGGAAGTTTTGGCTACTAATTACGCCGAACTTTTTGCAAAAGCACCGTTTTATTTGCATGAATATGCAGTTACAATGCAAGCGGATTGGTTTAGTGCTACTTTTGTGCAAAGCGGCATAATAATTCCAGATGAATTTAGGCAAATACTGGTTATTCCGCCAACTGACGGCATAACCGCAACTGTAATTTTTGTAGCAGAAGACGGCTACAGTTACAAATTTTCCGTTGCACCCACAGAAGAAGCCGATTTTAGGCACAATATTTACAACAACGCAAATAACCCGTATTATACGGCGGAAAACGGCGTTTTTGTACGGGCGAATAATTCTGTATTTTACGGCGTTTCGGTGCAGCACCCTTATGCTGATATTTTCGGCTTTTCGCTAAATTTTGTACAGGATATGGTGTCCGTTTTCTTTAGAAACCCCGCAACAATCCGCACAATAGTTAGAGATGATTCCTGGGTTTTTCGGGACGTTAATACCGTTGTTGTTTACCACGATACAAATATTTTAGAGTACATAAACTACCGCGCAATAGACCGCAGCAGACAGCCCACTTTTTTAGAGGATTATTCCGCCGCAATACAATTTATTTTGCAGGACGCTTTAATAACAAACGATTTTTATTTGGCAGGTTTTACCGAAAACAGCGGCACACACACGTTTTATTTCAATTTTACGGTTGACAATATGCCTGTTTCGTTGCCCAATAATTGGCCAGCAGATAACCCTTTGCAACACGCAATAATCGTTACTGTTGACCACGCCACCGTTGTGCGTTACCGCAAATTAGCAGTGAATTTTTATGCAAATTTTGAGGTTAGATTGAATAATTTTGCAAGTTTGCAAAATCATATTGCAGAAATTTTAGGGGCAAATTAACCCCCAGATAGTAGCGACCGTAGGGGCGACCGTCCTCGGTCGCCCGTCCTATCTAGTTTACAATATTTTAATAAAAGTGTACGCAGGTGGGGCAAATTAATAGGAGTGATTTTTTTGGAAAAAACGGGTTATTTAGGCCCAAAGGGGACTTTCACACAGCAAGCCGCCGCCATTTTAGCACCGCAAACAGAATTTGTTCCGTTGCGAGATATAAAAGAAATATTTGATACGGTTGACAACGGCTTGTGCAACATAGGAATAGCACCTATAGAAAACTCGACAGGAGGCTCTGTTAATGCTACTTTAGATGCGTTGTTGGCAAGCAGCGTACTAATAACAGAGTTGTTAGTTATGCCTATCTGCCACGCAATAATGAGCAATAGTGCCGCACCACAAAAAGTTTTGGCACACCCGCAAGCGTTGGCACAATGCCGAGAATATCTGCGGGAAAATTTTGCTAATATTCCGCAAATAACTTGCAGCAGCAACGGCGAGGCCGCCGCAATAGCCAGCAAAGACAGCACCGTAGCGGCAATAGCACCAATTTACGCCGCAAAAGAATACAGCCTTAATATCTTGGGTAAAAATATTCAAGATAGTGCGGTTAATAGCACCAGTTTTATAAAGGTAGAAAAAGAGGAAAAATCTACAAAAAACGACAATACAACAAGCAAAACGCAAAATTATCGCACAACTATAGCGTTTTCCACCGAAAACCGCCCTGGGTCGCTGTGCAAAATATTGGGCATTTTTGACCATTATCACATAAATATGTCAAAAATACTAAGCCGCCCAAATCCCGCACGGCTAGGCGAATATATTTTTTTTGTGGATATAGAAAACTACAACGCACTAGATGCAAAAAAATCGCTAAACAAAATAAAACACGCCGATAACATAACTATGTACAAATTTTTAGGAGAGTACCCAACAAAAAACCCGTAAAATAGGCAATATATTTTTGCAGACGGCAATTTTTGCCCAAATTTTTCTGCTTTTTAATACACTTGACATTAAATTTGCTTTATTTTACAATATAATTATAATGTTTTTTTAGGAGGAAATTATGATAGATATAACAACCACCGCCGACGAAGAATACGACCGCTATTTTAACCCCGTAAACCTTGCGGTGCTTGAAGAATCCTATGCACAGGCGGAAAGAGGCGAATTTATAGTAAAAACTATGGAGGAGTTGGAATCTTACGAATGATAGACAAAGAAAACGAAAACTGGCAAAACTGGGACTGGAGCGCCCACAACAACTGCCAGCATATTCCCAACGCCGAAACAATAGCGGCTATGGAAGAAACAGAGGAAATATTACGCAAAATTAGGGCAGGGGAATATTCGGGGCCATCGTATGATTCCTTTGAAGAAATGCTTGCGGAGATTGATGCAGAAATAGCGGCGGAAGAAGAGGAAGAAAGAAGATTGGCAGCCGAAAATCCAAAAGCGGAGCGGATATTATATGAACTACAAAATTAAACGCACCGCCGCATTTAGGCGAGAATTTAGAAATTTACGCAAGAGTGGCTACAACATGAAAAAATTGGGCTATGTAGTCAACCTACTGAAAAAAGGTATTCCGTTGCCGTCAAACCACGACGATCACGCTCTTGTCGGCAACTGGAAAGGCTTTAGAGAGTGCCACGTTGCACCCGATTGGTTGCTGATTTACAAAATCGATGCTGGCGTATTGGTGCTAACCTTGCAACGCACAGGCTCACACGCCGACTTGTTTAACAAATAAGCAAATAAGGAGTTAAAATTCCAATGACCCCAAAATACCAAATACTAATCCATTGGAGCAACGACGACAACGCCTATATAGCAGAAGTACCCGAACTGCCTGGCTGTATGGCGGACGGCAAAACCATTGCCGAAGTTGCCGCTAACGTTGAAATTATCATCGAAGAATGGCTAGAATCCGCCGCTTTGGACGGCGAGCCGATTCCCGTGCCAAATGAAAAATTAATGTACGCTTAGCAAAGGAAACCAAAAATGACCCAAAAAACAAAAAAAATAATATTTATACTCACCGAAGCCATATCGCTAGTGGCTTTTTCGGTGTTGCTGTGGTTTACCATGACACACAGCTTACGTGGACTCGTCTTTTTTCTTGCTGGCTCTGCACTTATTCACGTGCTGTTTGACACTATCCGCCGCACTTTATGGAAAGAAACTTTCCAATTCGACGAAAATGGCGAAGAAACTTCCAAAAATCCCATTAAAGCCATTAAAATCGGCAAATATAGCGTTGAACTAAATCCCAAAAACGTCAAAATGCAAACTATGCTCCTCGATGCCGCAATGGGTTTCCTTTTCATTGCGGGAACGCTTAATCTTGTGGACGCGCTCGAACCCTACGATTTGTCGTTTGACACGGTTGGGTTGCCAATCGGATTTTTGATTGGTGCAGTTGCTTTGCTTATCGCCAAATTCAACAACAGCCGCCAAGCCGCCGAACGTGCCCGCGCAATAGCCGAACGTGCCAACGAAAGCAAAAGCCATTTTCTCGCCACAATGTCCCACGAAATCCGCACCCCGCTCAACGCAATTATCGGCATAACACAAATTCAACTGCAAAAAGACAACCTGCCGCAAGAATATTCCACCGTTTTTGACCGCATTTACACCAGCGGCGACGGCTTGCTAAGCATTATCAACGATATTTTGGATATGTCCAAAATCGAGGCGGGTAAATTTGAACTTATGCAAAACGAATATTATCTGGCAAGCCTTATCCATGACATTGTGCAGCTGAATGTCGTGCGGCTAGGCACAAAATCCATCGATTTCCAGCTAGACGTAAGTGCCGATCTACCCGCAAAACTCATGGGCGACGACGTTCGCATAAAGCAAATTCTCAACAATCTGCTCTCAAACGCCATAAAATACACCGACAAAGGCTTTATCAAGCTATCCGTCAGTCATTCCCAGAAAGACGGGCTGATTGTTCTGCGGTTTCGGGTGGCGGACAGCGGACAGGGCATGAAACCCGAAGATGTTGAAAATTTGTTTTCGGCGTACTCTCGGTTTAACTTGGAGGTAAACCGCATAACCGAGGGCGTTGGGCTGGGCATGAACATAACACAGCGGCTAGTTGAAATGATGCGCGGCAAAATCGAAGTTTCCAGTGAATACGGCAAAGGGAGCGTGTTCACAGTAGAAATTTTGCAACGAGAAATGTACCCGTATGAAACAATCGGTGCAGAGTTGGCAAGCATTGTGGAACAATCCAGTAAATTGGGGCTTTACCCGCACGAGGTCATCGGCGACGAACTTGCAAGCCAGCTAAGCAATTTTAGTTTCAACAACCACAAGGCACAGCTGACAATCCAGCCAATGCCGTACGGCAAGGTGCTTGTGGTGGACGACACCGAGATAAATTTGTACGTGGCGGAGGGCTTGCTTGCACCGTACCAATTAGCTGTAAGCACGGTGGCGAGCGGCTTTGCGGCGTTGGAGAACGTGGCGAACGGCGAGCAATACGATATAATTTTCATGGATCACATGATGCCGAAAATGGACGGAATAGAAACGACCAAGAAAATCCGAGAAAGCGGCTATAACGGGACGATAGTAGCACTTACAGCAAACGCAATCGCTGGCAACGAGCAAATGTTCCGAGAAAACGGCTTTGACGGCTTTATTTCCAAGCCGATAAACATCACAATTTTGGACGAAACGCTACACAAATTTATACGAGAAAAACGTCCCAAAGATGCAGAAATAGCGGAAGATGCCGCCACGAAAATTTACGAACTTTCACGCAAACTGACGGAAACGGAAGAAACGCCGAAACCTACACAAAAGGTGGAAAACCCAAATGTGCCGAACGTGCCAAACGTGCCAAATGTACCAAAACAAACAAAACCCGCTCCACAAGCGGAACTTGACCCCAAAATGGCGGACATATTCTGCCGTGATGCCGAAAAAGCAATAGCGACAATGCACACAACATTATCCGAGTTATCCGCCGAAAACATGAAATTATTCACAATAACGGTGCATTCCATGCGGTCGGCACTGTACAATATAGGCGAAACCACCGACAAAATTCAAGCGGCACAACTATTGGAAGAGGCGGGCAACGTAGCGAACAAGGTATATATAATGTCGCAAGCGGAGTTGTTCATAGAAATTTTGCAGGAGATAATAATAAAAATTCGTCCGCAATCCACCGAGCCGCAACTTAGCGAAATTGAAGAAGACACCGCATTTTTAGCGGAGCAGTTGACGTTACTTCAGCAGGCTTGCGAAGAATACAACGACACCGCCGCCTACGCCACTTTGGAGCGTTTGCAACAAAAACAATGGCAACCCGCCACCAACAGCGAGTTGGAGCATATTAATAATGCGTTATTTTTACACAGCGATTTTGAAAGAGCGGCAGAGTTAGCAAGGCGGCTTTTTGCGGGGGTTAGAGGGGGATAAACGGGCGATCGTCCACCTGCGTACATTTAGACTAAATCAGAACGGGAAAACGGGCGGATAATATCCGCCCGTTATTTTTGTTAAGTTGTTTCAGTATAATAGCAACCCCCACGAAAATTCAAAAAATATGCACAATTTTCGTTCAACATCATTAAAAAATTTACCTGTCTGCCGACAGGCAGGGCGGGTCAAGGGGCGCGCTCCTTGCGGGGTGTGGGGCGGAGCCCCACGGTTTTATTCCCTACAGCCCTAAAAACGGATTCGGGCTTATGTGGCTGCCGTTTCGGCGTACTTCAAAATGGAGGTGCGGGCCTGTTGATATGCCTGTTGTGCCTACACGGGCTATTACGTCGCCACGGTTTACCCATTGTCCCTCGGAAACTAGGTTGCGGGAGTTATGACCATACAACGTTGTTAAGCCGTTGCCGTGATCGATTATTACGGTGTTGCCAAACCCGCCGCGCCAGCCAGATGCAATTACAAAACCCGATTCTGCCGCAATTATATTTGTACCCGAAGGTGCAGGAATATCCACGCCTGTGTGAAATTCTGGGCGGCGTGTTATGGGGTGCGTACGGTTGCCATAACCGCTAGATACCCTTGTATGCCCTGGCACAGGCCACGCCATAGTTCCGCCAGCGTGTACTGGTGCGGCGGCTTGTGCGGCGGCTTGCTCGGCGGTGGGCTGACGTGCGGCACGTTCGGCGGCCTCGCGGGCCTCACGTTCGGCACGTTCGCGGGCGGCACGTTCGGCGGCGGCTTGTGCGGCTCTGCGGCGTTCTGCCTCTTCCGCTTGCCTTGCCCGTTCTAATGCTTGCTGTATTTCTATTCCTATTTGCCTGTCGGTTTCTTCTAATTGGCGTACGAGTAATTCTTGTTGAGTTGCAACATCTTCTAGCCGCCACATGAAGTTTTCTTTATTGCTTAACGCCAGCTGCAAATCTGCAACACGTTCCGCTTGCAACACTTGCAACGATTCGTAGCGGGTCATTGTTCTAAAGGTTTCTTCTAGCGTTTTTTCTACTAAATCTTCTGCATCTTGCAGCCTTGTCGCCATTTCTCGGTCTGTGCGGGCTATTGCATTCATATGTTCTAATCTAGCCAAAAAATCCAAAAAGCTGTTTGCCTGCATAACAACCTCTAAATAGCCCATTGGCCCGTGAATATACATAACGCGCAATCTGGTCTTAAAGCGGTCAAAATGGTCGTCTCTGTCTTGGCGGGCTTGTTCTAGGTCTAGCTCTGCCAGTTCCAAATCCAGCCTTGTTTCTTCTAGCGATTCTTCTATTAGAACCAGCTGATCGGTTGCGTGTTCCAAAACTATGTCCATTTCCAAAATTTCCAGTTCCAAGGTTTCCATTTCCTGCAAAATTTCGATGTATTCGCCCCTAGCACCAGCTATTTCGGCTTGTACTTCAATGCGGCGCTGTTCTAGTTCTGCCACGCTGCTTGCACTAACCACCACTAATGGCGTTAAAATTGCAAAAGCTAATGTTACCAACATCAATTTTTTAGCACTTTGTGCCAATTTCTTCATAAGAATAACCTCCTAAAAAAATTCCACTACACGTGCAAATGCCGCCGTATAGAGGTTCCCGAGCCGATAGTGCCAATTAACGCACCCAGCCCAATAATTATGGGAAACAGCATTACAAAAATTTCGTTTGCCGCCCTAAACCGCACAAATTCTATAACGGCGGTGTTGTCATGCACCCAGTTTAGCACACGAGCGTAGCCAAACATCATTATACCGACAGGGAAAAGTGCCCCCATTATGCCTATTAGAATGCCCTCTATGACGAATGGCCAGCGGATAAACCAGTCGGTTGCACCTATGTACTTCATAATATTTATATCGCTTTGCCGTGCGTTTACTGTTATGCGGATTGTGTTTGTTATTATGATTATGGACACTATCGCCAAAACAAGAATTAGCGCCGTGCTAGACCAGCGTATCATATCCGAGACGGCGATTACCATATTGGCAATATTTTGGTTTTGGCGGATACTGTAAATGCCCAAATCCCACAATCCTTCTAAGGCTAAAACAACTTCATCGTGGTAGCGCAGGTCGCTAATCTCCACGTTAAACGAGCGGTTAAAAGTATCTGGTGGCAAGCCCTCTAAAATACTTTGGTCTTCGTGCTGCCCTAGCACAATAGAAAAAGCGTCTTCGTGCGAGACAAACCGTGCCGAAACCACGTTATCTACCGCTAAAATAGCATCGTACAAACCAGTTAAACCTGATGCCGTAACGTCGTTATCTATAAAAACGGCTATGCCTATGTCTTCTTCTAGCTGTTGCAAAAAGTAATCTATGTTGGAAGCCAGCGAATAAAATACTGCAACTATCATTAAGCAAGAGGCGACAGTCAGAATGGATGCAATCGACATAAGTCTGTTGCGGATAATTCCTGCAAACGCCTCGCCAAAAAAATATCGCGATCTTCTAAACGTCAAGTAAAAACACTCTCCTTTTTGGGTAATTTAGTTTACTTTTTTTGTGCTGTAGTGCAATTTGCTTTTGCCTACTAAACAGCGAATTTTAGCATAGTTTTTTCTTTGGGGTTTCTTTTGTGTTGCCTATTTTGTTTACGTTGTCAACCGTGTTGTTTTGGTGGGTATTGGGAATATTTTTTTGCCTACTAAACAGCAACTTCTTCCAATTCTTGCACTTCTTCAAAAGGAACGACCGTAAAATCGCCTTGCGGATTTTGCCAATAAGACCTATCAACTATCATTGTCGGCGTTTTTAAGCCTAAATTTGCTTTTGCGTATGCCAAAATTTCGGGTTCGGTTGCATCTTTTAGTGGGTCGTTCTGGGGCGTGGTTGTTCTGGTTATTCTGTATACCACCTCTTCTGTTTCGCCGTTTGGCAATGTGATTTCTTCTGTTACCATTGTTGTTGTTTTTAGTGCAACGTTTCCTTTTTCGTACTCCCAAAACTCTTCTAACGATTCAATTATTTCTTCGCCAAAAGTTTTTTCTTTGTCCATGTTTGTTGCTCCTCTCCATTTTTAGGTTGGTTCTTGAGATAATCGTTTAATTGTTTTGATTTCGCTTTCTGTAAGGTCTTCTTGTTCGTGCTTGCTGTAAACCTTGATTAAAAGAACTTTACCACGCTCTGGAAAATCGGAATAGATGACTCTAATTCCGCCACTTTTTCCAGTATTACTCAAAGAAAATCGCATTTTGCGAACGCCGCCAGTACCTTTAATTACTGGGTGAGCGGTAGGGTCTTTCTGTATCATATGTTGCAACTTCCCTAAACTATCATCATTGCCACCTAATAAAACCCATTGTTTGTCAAAAGGCTTTGTATGGACAAATTTTCTTGTCATTGTAGCCCAATCCCCCCTAAATAGGAATTTCCTTTGGTTCTTCAAAAGGAACGACAGTAAAATCGCCTTGCGGATTTTGCCAATAAGACCTATCAACTATCATTGTCGGCGTTTTTACATCTAAGTTTGCTTTTGCGTGTTCCAATTCGTCTGGAAAGGCTTGCAAAACCACTTCGTCAATATCGGATAGGGCAGCCCATATTTCTTCCCTGATTTTTTCGTGTTCAGCGAGTTTTTCTTTTGCGGCTAATTTTTCTTTTAACGTCATCGTTTTTGTTTCACGGTGGATAATATTGTTTTCTGCATCAGTTGTTATAAACGTAGTTTTTAAGGGAAAATCGCCGTCAAGATATTCCCGAATTTCTTTTAGTGCCTCAAGTAGGTCTTCGCCTAAGGTCGTCTGCTTTTTACGTCTTTTCACTTTTTGCCCTCCAAATCCCGAAACTTTTTTCACCTACTAAACAGCAATTTTTAGTATAGGTTCTTTTTCTGCGTTGTTTATGTTGTCAGCGTTGTCAACCGTGTTATTTTGGCGGATATTGGAAACCTCTTTAGTAACCGTCATTTCTGGGGTTTGTAAGCCGACGTTGGCTTTTGCGTATTCTAGTAACTCGTCTTTGGTTAGTGATTTTAACGGGTCTTCGTCAATTTTAGTTTTTCTTACCAACCAGTAGGCAATTTTTTCTATGTCGCCGTTTGGCAGGGGGATTTCTTCGATTACCCTTGTTGTTTTTCTTAATGCCAATTCGCCTTTTTTGTATGCCAAGATTCCATTGAGTCCCTCAATTAAATCCTCGCCTAAAGTCGTCTGTTTTTTACGTCTTCTCATTTTTTGCCCTCCTATTTCCGAGATACATCTTGCAAGAAAGTTTTAATTGCTTTACATTCGCTTTTTGTAAGGTTTTCTTTTTTGTGTTTATCGTATGCACTAAGCAAAAACACTTCTTCATCTTCAGGAAAATCGGCGTAAACAACCCTAATTCCGCCGCTTTTACCTGTTTTTCCCAAAGAAAACCTAATTTTTCTAGCACCGCCCGTACCGCTAATTACTGGGTACATTCTGGGATTATCCAATATCATGCCTTGCAACTTTCTTAAATCGTCATCGTTGCCGCCTAATGATGCCCATTCTTTATCGAATGGTTCTGCATGGCTAAATTCCCTGTCCATAATAACCCACCACCCTAAACACTAACATCATCATAATACCCTTTTTCAATATCCTTAGCAATAACGCCGTTAGAAAGCCCGATAACACGTTTGCGCATACCGTCAACAATGTCTTTTGCGTGGGTTGCAACTACAACTGTTGTGCCGCCTGCATTTATGTCTTCTAGCAGATACATTATTTCCCAGGCGGTTTCGGGGTCTAGGTTTCCTGTGGGTTCGTCGCATAGTAGTAGTGGTGGGCGGTTGATAATTGCCCGTGCTAGTGCCGTACGCTGCTGTTCGCCGCCAGAAAGCTGGTTGGGGTACGCCCGCGCTTTTTTGGCAAGGCCAACCAGCGATAAAATTTGCGGAACAGAGCGGCGAATGTCTTTATTAGATGCACGAACAATTTGCATAGCAAAAGCCACATTATCGTACACCGATTTATTGCGCAGCAGCTTAAAATCTTGAAACACAACGCCCATTTTGCGGCGATATTCTGGCATTTGTTTGCGTTTTAGCGCGCCTATATCCATGCCGTTGACCGTTATCGAGCCTAAAGTTGGCTCTATTTCTTTTAATAGCAAGCGTACCATAGTCGATTTACCCGAGCCGCTTGTGCCAACAATAAACACAAACTCGCCAGGAGCAATGGATACCGAAATGTTATCCACGCCCCGCGCACCATTTTCGTATACTTTTGTAACATTGGCAAACTGTATCATAGCATATGCCTTTCCTTGTAAGCTAGATATTTGCTGACCATTAACGTTATTTGAAACAAAATAGCATCTTCAAAGTTACGAAGATCTAGCCCAGTAATTTTTTGCAATTTATCCAGCCTGTAAACTAGCGTATTGCGGTGTATATATAGCTGGCGCGATGTTTCCGATACATTCAAGTGGTTTTCAAAAAATTTATTAACCGTTGTTAGCAGTTCGTCGTCAAAGCTGTCCATTGTTGAATTATCCAATATTTCCGATAGGAACATTCGGCAAATAGAAAGCGGAAGTTGGTAAATTAACCGTCCTATGCCCAAGTTGTTGTAGTTTACTATGTTTTTGTCCGTTTCAAAAATTTTGCCAACTTCTAGTGCCATTTTTGCCTCTTTGTACGATGCCGAGACAAATTTTAGGTCGGTAACAACTGTGCCTATTGCAACTTGTCCGCGTTTCATTGCCTCGGCGGCTAGTGTATCGTTTACTATGTAGGCGTAGCGTTCGATGTCAACTGTTGTATCACGGTCGCGCAGTTCTTTTACCAAAACTATTGTGCTTTCGTCTATCGAGGTTACAAAATCCTTTTGTTTGGCGGGAAAAATATTGCGGATAACCTCTAAAGCGGCGGCATCTTTGTCAGCGTCCACTTCGATTAGGTAAACTGCACGGCGAACATCGTTTTCCACTTGTAATTTTTTGGCACGGTTGTAAATATCCACCAAAAGCAGATTGTCCATTAGCAGATTTTTGATAAAGTTATCTCTATCAAAGCGTTCTTTGTAGGCAACTAGCAGCGATTGAATATGAAAAGCGGTAGTGCGGGCAATTTGGTAGGTTTCGTTGTCGTCGCCTTGTACAACAATAACGTATTCGGTTATGCCGTTATCAAAAACTTTGGTAAATTGGTGGCCCTGAATAACCTGACTTTCGGCGGGCGAGTAAACAAACGCTTCGGTAAAATGGGAGGGGTCAAAATTTTCCTCCAGGTAGTCGTAGTTGGCTATTGGTCGCCCGTCGCGTTCTAGTATTCTGATTTTTTTTTGGGTTATATTGCTTAAACCTTCAACCGTATTTTGTAAAATTTGATTAGAAATCAAAAAAATTCCCCCTATACTTAGTTAGTCTGTAATCTAGTTTTCTAGTTATAATCTACAAAGTAGCATACTTACGTCGTCAAGTTCCATTCGTTCGTGTTCGGCAACGTTGGTTTTATAGAATGTTTGGCGCATGGTGTCCAAAATCATTTGCATATCTTCTTGTTTTAGAATTAGCTCTGAAAGTAAATCTTTTGCCTGTATTAAAAATTCTTCGGGCTGATTTTTGTAGTAGCAATCTTGCAAGCCGTCAGTATAAAAAAACATCATATCGCCGTTATAATAATGTGTTTCCGAGAGCGTGTATTCTGCGTTGTGGATAAGCCCGATAGGCGTACCCACTGATTCTAGTTCGGTTATTTCGCCTGTATGCCCGTCAACTAGTAGCGGCAACACAAGCCCAGCATTTGCGTGTTTAACGGTTTTATTTTGCAGATCTACCACGGCGTAAAACACGCAAGCGTATAATTCGGGGTCGTTGTGTCCTTTTTCAAACAGGGTGCATAGTTCGTTATTAAGGTGGAACAATAATTTATCGGGTGCAAAGTGCCATTCGGTTAGTTTGCTAATCATCACGTTAAGAGTTATGGTTAAAAACGAGGCGGCGATGCCATGCCCAGAAACATCGCCCATAACAATGCCGACGTTAGTTTCGTTTAGGCGCAAAGCGTTATAAAAATCGCCGCTAACGTCCATTGCTGGCAGGTACATACTGCGTATACAAAAATCGTCAATGTTCAGTGCCAAATCTGGTATAAGTGCCCGCTGGACGCGCCGACCCATTAACATATGGCGTTGCATTAATTTGTTACGTTTTTCCAGTTCGGCGTATTGTTTGCGTATACGGTCGCTAAGGCTTTTAACCCGCAACAGCCCCCGTATTTTGGATAAAAATTCGTAACTATCGCCGTTATCCATGTAGTCGTCTGCGCCAGATTCCATTGCCCGCACGTGGTAAGCATCGCTGTCAATGTGGCTAATGCAAAGTATCATGGTATGTTTAGAAATTTCTTTTAAGTGTTTGCAGAGGTCAAAGCCGCTTGCATCGGGCAGTTCGATATTAATAATGGCAATATCGGGGTTAATAAGTTCAATTTTGGATATTGCGTTTAAGCCTGTTTCGGCGGTGTAAACCATATTATAGCCCTCTTTGGCAAGCCAATAGCTTATAATATCGGCGGTTTGCGGGGAACCGTCCACCAGCAAAAATTTATCTGGAAAGCTCATTTATTTGAACCTCTTTTCAAAGCGAATTTTGTTACCAGTTTCATTAAATGAGACTTTATCGGATAATGCTTGCACAATAACAATACCTCGTCCGTTTTCGTCTAACAAAGCCTCATCGGAGAGAGCGTATTTTAGGGCGTTTTGGTAATCGTACCCTGCGCCCTCGTCTGTTATTGTAACGGCAATGCGGCTGCCCGTGGTGCTTAGCAGAACTTCCACCTGCTTGGTTGGGTCGCTTTTATTGCCGTGAACCACCGCATTATACATTAGTTCGCTAAAGATTAGTTTTAGGTCGTCTCTGGCTTGGCTTTCTGGTGCTAATTGGTCAACAAAAGTCATTAACCGACCTACCATATTGCGTATATGCGTGGGTTCACTAGTAAAAAATAGCTTGCAGTAAGCATTTGACACAATAAATCCCTCGCTTTATTTTGCATTTTTTGTATTGTTTTGCGTTGTTTTGCGTTGTTTGCATTGTTTTGTATTATTTTGTATTATTTTGTATCGTGGTGTTTTCCTAGGCTGTGGCGTTTTTCATTTTTTTTATACTGGTAACAGAGGACATTTCTTGGTTGACCATAGAAAATTCGTCCACAAGAGCACGTATCATCATAATGCTCATTTCGTTGTTATCAAGGCTTTCGCTGGCGTAGTTGCCTGGCGTAAGAATTTCCACAGCGATGCCCTCTTCTAGGTGCGGTTTAATGCTAACTTCAAAGTTGGTGTTTGTGGCGGTGGTATCTAGTTGTTTTATGATGATAGTGCAGGCTTCCGAAACTGCTGTTTTGATGTCTTCGATGTCATCTATGCCAAAGTGCAGCCTATTTGCAACGTTGGAAACTGTAAGGCGAGCCAAAGATACATACGCCGGATTAACCGGGAAAGAAAGTTTAATGCAATCGGTATTATTCATAAAAACTCGGCGATAAACCCACTAATAACAGGGTAATGGTAGAGTTTCGCCGCCTCCTCTCGTTTTGTTTTTTGTTTTTTGGTACCTTACAGAATTTAGGCTTGTTTTTCCTGTATAATAAAGACTTTATCCAGGTTGGTAATTTTGAACAATTTTAACACGCTAGGCTTAACGTGTAGCAAGTGCATTTCTTTGCCAAGCCCTTTAATGGTTTTAAGAATACCCACCAACGCACCAAGCCCCGTAGAATCTATGTATTCCAGGTTAGTGCAATCAACATAAACATCGGCGGCGTGTTCGTCCATAAGTTGTGTTAAGTGTTTTTTTAAGTCGGCAGAGTTAAAAATATCTATTTCGCCCGCCAGCACAACTTGCCAACTATTTTCGTCAAAAGTTTTTTCTATGCTAAAATCCATAATATAGCCCCTTTACTAAAATTTACGCTAGTGCCGCATAATTTGCGAAACAGGCGATAAACTAAAAATTGTGTTATTTATAATATTGTAACATATTTTTTGGTATTTAACAATATTTTAACAATTTATTTTTTTTGTAATAAAAAATATGGGGTTTAACCCGTAAAACTCCCACAAAATAAGCGGTTTTGCGGCTTTTTTGAGTTAAATCCTAAAAACCCTAAACCCTAATAATTCGCCCCTCGCGGATAATTTTATCTTTTGGCGGCTCGCCTTGCAAATAGCCTAGCGTTATGTGCAGTTTTGCCTCGTATTCAAAACCTAGCCCCCAATTTATTTGTATTTGTCTGCCCCGTTTGGTGGCAAAAGTTTCTATTGCGCGCGCCACTATGCAGCCGCCTATCCCCAAAGAATGTGCCGCAACAAGAATATTTTCGGCTACGGCAAAACTTTCGCCTGTTAAATTATAGGTTTTTTGGGCAAAAATTGTTAAAACGGTGGGTGCGTTGTAAAAAGCACTTTGAATAGTTGCATCGTCGTTTATGCCAGGCTGGTTAGTATTTCGGGTAATTCTGCCGATATTGGGCGGAAATTCAAAGGATAGCCTGTTCATTCTGCCTAATTCTTCGTTTAGCTTGCTATTTTGGCACACAACAATAATAGAGGCTTGTCTGCCGCCAATACTGGGTGCGTGCAGTCCTGCCGCTAAAATTGCATCTAATTTTTCTTCTTCTATTTGCTCGGGTTTATATTTGCGGATTGTTCGTCTTGCTTTAATTGCTTCTACTATTTCGTTCAAACGCTGTGCCTCCTTTATTTGGGATATGGTCAACCAACTTCAAAACCGTGGGCGGCTACCTGTTCTGACAACAAGACGGGCGGCGTTGCTGTAGGGGCGACCGTCCATCTGCGTACACTTTTATTGAAACATTGGGGATTAGACGACCGTCCATCTGCGTACACTTTTATTGAAATATTGGGGATTAGACGGACGGGCGAACGGGGACGTTCGCCCCTACAATATGCGTCCCCGTAGGGGCGACCGTCCTCGGTCGCCCGTCCCCTACAACAACGCCACCCGTCCGCCCCCGCCCCCGCTGGTGGACGGGGCAGTCAGGCTGATTTTTTCAAGTTGTTTGAATATACAACCAAAAATATTTTTGCGGTTTAATGCCTACCATTCTTCCGATGCTACTGCTACACGGTTTTTGCCTTGTTCTTTGGCTAAATATAAGGCTTTATCTGTGTTATAAACAAAAGATTCCATTGTAGAGCCTGTTTTGGGGATTGTGTTGTTTGCGCCGATGCTTACTGTTACGTAAATGTCATCGTTGCCCTTGTAATTTTGGCTGTTTTTTGTGGCTTCAACTGTTTCGCGGATACGCTCGGCTACTACCACTGTACCTTCCAGATGCGTTCCTGGCAAGATAACGGCGAACTCTTCGCCGCCCCAGCGGGCTAAAAGGTCGGCGGCACGGCTAATGCACGGTTTTATAACGTTTACAAGGTTTTTTAGTACAATATCGCCCACTAAATGCCCATAATTATCGTTTACCCACTTAAAATCGTCTATATCCAAAATTAACAAGCCGATAGAGGATTCGTGGCGAATAGCGCGCCGCCATTCTAAATCTAGCCTATCGTCAAAATAGCGTCTGTTAAATGCACCTGTAAGCGTGTCGGTAAGGCTTAATTCTTGGATTGTTCGCAGTTGGTTGATTATGTGCATTTGGTTTTTTACCCTAAGGCGGACAATCTCTGGCACAAAAGGCTTGTGAATATAATCGGCAGCACCCAACGAAAGCCCTTGTTCTTCGTAGCCGCGGTTTGTGTGCGAAGTTAGGAATATAATCGGAATATCCTTTGTTTCGTAATCTACTTTAATTTGTTTTATGACATCAAAGCCTGTTATTCCGCCTAATGTTATGTCCAATATTATTAAATCTGGCTTTTGCTCCTTTTTTATTATTTTGAGACATTCTTCGCCGCTGCTGGCGGTTCTTAGGTTATAAAAAGGCGATAATATTTTCGTTAGCGTTGATATTATTAGTATGTCGTCGTCAACCATTAATACTGACGGTTTATTTTCCACAGATACGACCTCCTTTTTGTTGGGCTTTAGATGTTTTAGCATACAGTTCAGCAAAGAAGTTTCGTCAAAAGGTTTGTTGAGGTAATCTATTGCACCAAAGTTTGCGGCGACCTCTTTTGTGCGGCTGTCGGTGTGTGATGTTAGAAAAACAACGGGAATTTCCTTTGTTGCGGGGTCATCTTTTAGTTGGCGAATAACCTGAAAACCGTTTAAGCCGCCCATATTTATATCCAATAGTATTAAATCGGGTTTATAGTTGGTTTTTAACATAGCCAATGCTTGCTCGCCGCTGGTTGCCGCTTGTATTTCAAAATATTCTTCTAGTATCGCTTTCAAAGCCGCTATTATTAGCCTGTCGTCATCTACTACTAAAACGGGATTTTTATAATTTTCCATAAATATTACCTCTTCTTAATTTAGTGAGTTTAGTGGTTAATTTGCAGATTATTTATCAATTTTTTCGGTTGGTTCTATGTACTTCAGCAAACAGCTCCATAGTTCTTGGTTGGTGAACGGTTTGCCTATGCAATCTACCATGCCGTGTTTGCGGTAGGTTTCGATGTCGTCATACATTACGTTGGCGGTCATTGCCAAAATTGGCGTTGAGACATCAAGGTCAATAATTTTTGTGGTTGCCTCTAAGCCGTCCATAACGGGCATATGAACGTCCATAAGAATTAAATCGAATGGCGGCAGGTTGTGGTTTTTGCGATATTGCACCGATTTCAAGCCTTTTTCGCCATCGCTTACAATGGTGGGTTTAATGCCGATTCTGTTTAGATGCTCTTCTATAACAAGCTGGTTCATGTCGTTATCTTCGCAAACTAGCACGTTGGCGTTAAAGTACGGGCTGGTTATGTAGCGTAAATCCTCGGCTGCCCGCTTGGGTTGCGATTTTTTTTCTACCGTTTCAAAAGTTAGCGAAAAGCTGAAATTACTGCCAACCCCTTGAATACTATGCACATCTAATGTGCCGCCCATAAGTTCGATGAATTTTTTTGCGATTGGCAAGCCAAGCCCAGTTCCGCCATATTTGCGGGTTATACTAACGTCCGCCTGCATAAACGGCTCGAAGATATATTTTAGTTGTTTGGAGTTCATGCCGATTCCCGTATCTCGCACTTCAAAATGCACGGTACGCATTTTGCCAACGCTTTCTACCACCTTAATTGCAACGTAAACGCCGCCCACGTTGGTAAATTTTACAGCATTTACAGCCAAATTTGTTAAAATTTGCCGCAACCGCACTGGGTCGCCCAAAAAAAGCCTGTTATCGTTGGGAATATCCGTAACGAAAGAAAGGGCGATATTTTTGCCAGTTGCACGGTTTTGAATGGACGTTTGGCATTGTAATACAAGTTCGTCGAGGTTAAACGGTGTATTTTCCAGGTCAATTTTATCGGATTCTATTTTGGACATATCCAGTATATCATTAATAATATGTAAAAGCCAGTTAGAATTTTCAATAACTCGGGTTAGGTGCAGCCGTACTTTTGGGTTATTTGTGTCCGATAGTGCAAGCTCGGAAAAGCCGATAATACTGTTCATTGGCGTGCGGATTTCGTGGCTCATGTTGGCAATAAATGAAGTTTTGGCTTGCAGTGAACTTTCAAACGCCTCTTCGGTGGATTTTCGCAAAGTAATATCGCGCGAAAGCCCGATAAGCCCAGCAATATCGCCAGATTTATCCAACAGCGGAACCATTTTAGTTTCGTAAACGCCCATTGTGCCGTCTTTCATGGGAACATAATCCTCCGATACGGCGGATTTTTGTTCGTGCAAAACGTACAGTTCCAGTTTGTTAAAAGCGGCGGCGGTTTCTGGCGGTAAGTTTAGTGCTTCGCCCGTTGTTTTGCCTAAAACTTCTTCCGCTTGCAAGCCAAACGTTTGTTCAAACGCTTTGTTGCATTTTGTGTACTCTAAATTGGTGTTCATAAAAAACATAACATCTGGTGCGGCCTCAAATATGCTGTGCAGCATAGAACTTTCCAGTTCTAGTGTTTCGGTTTGTTCTTTTACCATTCTGCGAATTTTTGCAGTTTCTCTTGACCGACTAATAAACAGTACGCCAAAGATTGTAACTATAATTAAAGCCTGTACAGTTATTAAAAAATATTCGTATTCCATTAATCGCAAGCCCTTTCTAGCTACAGATTAAAATCACAATTTCGCAGTTTGCCAAACCGCTAAAATCTTTTTGTTGCACAAAATTTTTAATTTCATAAATTTCTAGTATATTTTAGCACACTTTATATTCGTTTTGCAATATAAATTTTTATTTTGGCTTGAAAATTTTTGGCAAATGTTTTAGAATAGTGGTAACAAATATTACTGAAAAAGGTGGGCATATGTCAAATAATTTAAGCATGAACAGCAAAATTAAAGATATATACAATACTCCGCTGGGGCGGGATATTATAGACAAAATATTACTGCAAATGGGATTTAGCAACAAAATTATAACAAACATTTTAGTAAAAAATTTGCGGCTAAAAACGGCGGCGGCGCTGCTGAAAAACCGCACAAAAGTAGAAGCGGATTTTTTTAACACGCTACTAAATTTATTAAATCAAGATAAATTTATTACGTTGCCAAACGGTAAAATAACGCCGCAATGGTGGAAAGAATCCGTGTTTTATCAAATATACCCCCGCAGTTTTTGCGATGCCAACGCCGATAACATTGGCGATATAAACGGCATTATAAGCAAACTGGACTACCTTAAAAGTGTCGGCATAGATGCAATTTGGCTTTCGCCCATTTACGACTCGCCAAACGACGACAACGGCTACGATATTAGAGATTACTACAAAATAATGGCAGAAATGGGCAATATGGCAGATTTTGACGCACTAATTGCCGCAATAAAAGCCAAAAATATGCGGCTTATAATCGATTTGGTTGTAAACCACACTTCCGACGAACACGCTTGGTTTGTTGATGCACTAAACAACGCCGATTCTCCGTACCGAGATTATTATTTTTTACGAAAGGCGGAAACTGTTCCCGCTGTTCCCTCTGTTCCAAATAATTGGACTTCATTTTTTAGCGGTCCCGCTTGGGTTTTTCACGAAAAGCAGAATGTTTGGTCGCTTAGTTTGTTCTCCAAAAAGCAGGTTGACTTGAACTGGGATAACGAAAATTTACGTGCGGACATCATAAAAATGATACGTTGGTGGCTAGAAAAAGGGGTTGACGGTTTTAGGCTGGACGTTATAAATTACATATCCAAACAGCCAAATTTACCCAACGGACACGCCGTAATAGGCGAACTTATGGGCTTTTACGGCGTAGAGCATTATTTTTACGGGCCAAAATTACACGAACGGCTGCACGAAATCAAAACAAAAGCCTTTGAACCCTACAACGCCTTTAGCGTAGGCGAAACGCCTGGCATCGGCATAGAGGCGGCAAAATTGCTTACCGCCGAGCATCGTCAGGAGTTAGACATGGTATTTTTATTTGACCATTTAGAAAACCCTGGCAAAACCCGCTTTGACGATTATAAATACGATTTGAACTATCTGAAAAAATATCTGATAAAATTTTCGGAGGAGTTCCCAAGTTATTGCTGGCAATCGCTTTTTTACGATAACCACGATAATCCCAGAATGGTATCAAAAGTAACCGCCGACAAAAATTTGCAGCCCTATTTGGCTAAATTGCTGGCTGTTATACAACTTACTTTGCGCGGCACGCCGTTTATATACCAAGGGCAAGAGTTAGGGCTAACCAACCAAAATTTTACCGATATATCCCAACTAAAAGATGTGGAGAGCATAAATTTGTACAACGAGTTATTGCAAAAAATGGACGAAAAAGCAGCGTTTGCAAGGGTTTTGGCTGGCACACGCGACCACGCACGGGCAATGATGCCGTGGGAGATTATCCTCGCCGCCGAACTGGACGAAAATTCTACATTAAATTTTTACAAGCAAGCAATATCCATTCGCAAACGGCACAAAGCCCTAATATACGGCAATACCGAGTTTATCCACAAGGGCAAAAAAAATTATTTTGCCTATTACCGCTGGCTAGACGAGGTAGATGGTGCAGAGGGTGCAAAGTTTTTTGTAGAGTGTAATTTATCGGGGCAACCGCTGAAAATTCCTAAAAATAAGCATAACAAAAACAGCAAAAATATTTTGTTGTTGGCAAATTATCCCAGTCCGACAAAAAATTATATGCAGCCTTACGAGAGTAGGGTTTGGGAGATAATGTATTCTCGAACAACTTAAAAACAGACTGATTAGGAGAAAACGGGCGGACTTGCCTGTCGGACGGGCGGATAATATCCGCCCCTACGGGGACGCATATTGTAGGGGCGGATATTATCCGCCCGTTTTCTCGTTCCGATTTAGCCTAAATGTACGCAGGTGGACGGTCGCCCCTACAAAAACGCCGCCCGTTCCCCTATAAATAAATCGTTTAATCGTTTAATGCCTAAAACACAGGCATTCTTTGCACAAAAAACGCCAAAAAGCCCAGCCCTTGCCGCATATCTTCGTTAAACTGCACAGCGACCGTGTTATATAGCGATTGCCGTAATATTAAATCCACATCGGCAATATCCGCTAGTAGATTTTGCATTGCAAGCAAAGTTTCGTCCGAAAAGCCCAATTCTACGGCGTTTTCAAATGTTTGTTGGGCGTTTTGCGTTAAGGCGGCGTTTAGCTCGCTTAATTGCGAACTAACAGAGCCAACCGCTGCTAGGGTTTGGTCTATGTTTCTGTGAAACTCTAGCACAAAATCTGAACTTGATACAACGGTGGGCATAATCTCGTTGGCATTTTCCGTGCTATACAGCCATAATACGTTGTTTGCCATGTTAATTTTGCGGTGCAGCGTTTGCTCGGTGCTGTTGCTAAAGATGCTTGCCGCCTGACTGCGTAATTGCCAAAAACTTAAATGACTGCCCAACAATAAGCCAGCCACAACAAGAAATGCGGCTATTATAACGGCGTTTTTTGGGTCGTTAAGTTTGCTTAGCTTGGCGGTAGAGCCGAAGTTGCTAAATTTTTTTAGGTTGCTTGGTTTGGTTGGCTTAGTTGCCATTTTTTACACCATCTTTCTTTTGGGGTTTGTGGATTGGGTTGGGTTGTTGCGGTTTTGTTGGTGGCGGTTTTGTTGGGGACGGGCGACCGAGGACGGTCGCCCCTA
>WRKK01000353.1 GCA_009782245.1 Defluviitaleaceae bacterium
GCAAATTATTATCGGGCAAAGCTGATAATCCGCCTAATTAACGCCGTTGCAGACGTTGTTAATAACGACCCCGCCGTAAATGGCAGAATTAAAGTGCTGTTTTTGGAAAACTACCGTGTTTCGTTGGCAGAACGCCTTGTGCCAGCCGCCGATGTTAGCGAACAAATTTCAACCGCTGGAATGGAAGCATCTGGCACGGGTAACATGAAATTTATGCTGAACGGTGCGGTAACAATCGGCACAATGGACGGCGCAAACGTGGAAATTCACGAAGAAGTTGGCGACGAAAATATTTTTATTTTCGGAATGACCGAGCCTGAAGTTCTGGCGTTGCGGCAAAGCGGAATGTATGCACCGTGGAGCTTGGCGAAAGATAACTACAATATTAAACTTGTGCTGGATTCCTTGATAAATGGAACGTTCCACGCAAATTTTGACAGGTTCCGTGAAATTTACGATGCAATGCTAAACGGTTACGGCGGCGCTCCTGCCGATGTTTACTACGTTTTGCAAGATTTCCAATCCTACAAAGAGGCAAACGTAAAACTTTCGGCGGCGTTCAAAGACCGCAAACATTGGGCAAAAATGGCAATATTAAACGTGGCATCTAGCGGAAAATTCTCCAGCGACAGGACAATCCGCCAGTACGCCGAGGAGATTTGGAATGTCAAAGGGATTGAGATACCAAAATAACCAACAAAAAACGCAAAAAAGGCAAGCGGGGCAAAAAAATTTAACCAGATTACAATCTAGCCAACGCAAACGGCGGCGAAAAATCGTCCGCACAACGGGCTTTTTTGCGATAATCATTGCTGTGCTAATAATCGGCGGGTGGCAAGCTCGCCGATTATTTCCGTACCCAGAAATTTTCGCACGGCTAGGAATTGAAAACTGGCAAGTTTGGGCGTTTCACGATTATTTTGGGATAAGTCCGCAAACGCTGACTATCGTCATGGACGGCGAACGGGTTACGGGAACGCTTGAAAATCCGCCGTTTTTGACTGGTTCGTCTAATTCGGAAATTTATTTCCCTGTGGAATTTTTGCGGGAATTTATCGACCCGTTTGTTTTTTGGGACGAGTCCGCACGCAGCACTTTTATCAGCACGGACACCGAAGTTTTCCGCTTTCAAGGCGAAACCGCTTTACCGCTGGATTTTTTGCAAGATAAATACAGCCACGTTTTGCTGGATTTTCAGCCAGAATACAACGTTTTGGTAATCGCCAACCTTGAAAACCCCGATATTTGGCGGACTGCCAGCACACGCCGCACCGCTGTTCGCTATCGCCCCGACAATACGGCTTTTATTGCGGCGTATATTCCCGCAAATTCGCCGCTGACGGCGTTTAACTTTGCCGCCGCAAGCGATTTTACACGAATCCGCACCGCCAGCGGACTTTTGGGATATGTCGCCACCGAAGATTTATCCGCCGCAGAGCCAATTTTTACCGCACCGCAAGAGATTCCCCATTATTCGCCAAGAATCAACCTTGCATGGGAAATGATAACAGTAATGCAAGCCAACTACGTTGTAATGCAAAACCCGTTGCCGCTAGGCTTGGATGTTATTTCGCCGACTTGGTTCAACTTTGACCCCAACGAGCCGAACGGCACGTTAATATCGTTTGCAAGCCAAGATTACGTAGATTGGGCGCACAACAGCGGCGTACAAGTTTGGGCAAAAGTTTTTGACACAAACCACGACATAAGCCAAACGATTTTGACCAACTACCAAGCCCGCGCCCACGTGATAGAGCAACTTTTGGGCTTTGTTGATACATATAATTTGGACGGGCTTAACATTGATTTTGAGCATCTCCGCACGGCGGTTGGCAGATATTACCTGCAATTTTTGCGAGAGATTGCCCCGCCAATGCGCGAACGTGGCGCGGTGCTTTCGGTTGCAACTTTTGTACCCGCACCGTGGTTTTCGCATTATTACCACGAATTAGTCGGGCGGACGGTAGATTTTGTTGCAATAATGGCATACGATGAACATTACGGCGGTTCGCCAGAACCTGGACCAGTGGCATCGTTGCCGTTCGTGGAGCGGTTTATGTCGCAGACGGCGGCGTTAATCCCGCCGCATAAAGTGCTAATGGGTTTGCCGTTTTACAACAGGGTATGGCGTGTTAGGGCGGACGGTTCGCATACAATAGCCAATTACGGCATGAATTTTCCGCAACAGCTAATCGCAGAATGGGGCGTTTTGCCCGTCTGGGACGACATCATAGGTTCATATTTCGTAGAGTTCTCCACCACAGAAGACGACGAACCAATAACCTACAAACTATGGCTAGAAGACGAACGCTCTATCGCCGCAAAACTAAACATATTTGAAAGGCTAAACCTGGGCGGCGTAGCTGGCTGGCGCCGCGGCCTGGAAACCCCTGGCGTTTGGACGGAAATTTATCGAGTGTTGCGGTGAATGTTGGGGGTTAAACATTAAAACCGTGGGGCGCTGCCCCACACCCCGCAAGGAGCGCGCCCCTTGACCCGCTAAAATTTTTTTAATAATGTCAACGAAAATTGTGAATATTCTTTGAATTTTCATAGAGACGGATATTTTCATATAAATCACAGGCAAAACAGGCAAACGCAAAGGCACTATCATAAATTTGCTACTAAAAAACCATTAACAAAATTAGCGGGTCAAGGGGCGCACTCCTTGCGGGGTGTGCCTGCCCGCCGGCAGGCGGGGGGCAGCGCCCCACGGTTTTGCAGTTGTTCGTATATTCCAAACTACTTAGGCAAAAACGCACTAACAGAAGAGTTTAATTTTATTGCTACTTCAACATCTTTAGCGTCTAATGCCTCCACTTTGTTGATTAATGCCCATTCTTCCGATATTTCTATTGTTTCGCCTGGTGCTACGGTTTTAATTTCGCCCAAAGTTTCCATTTCTATCATTTTGGCGTTGGTGTATGTTTCAAAGCAACAGCCGTTATCGGGATAATTGCCGCCTAAAACAGGGCTAAACGTCTTTAAGAAAATTTGGTCTTTGTTGAGATACGCCGCCCAGCCTTTTTCGTTGTTGTAGCCTAGTTTGAACGGCTGTTCTTGCGTTGAATCTTGCAGTAGCGTTAGGTATTCTTTGCCAAACTTAATGCGGCTGTCGCCTAGGTTTGTGTAGTCCCAAAAGGTAAAATTGCGGTTGGGCAACAAGCCAGTATTGCGGTCTGGCATTGGCATAACTTCAATGCCGCCAGCCGCCAGCATGGTTATTCCCCACACAGCCATTTCAATATCCCACAAGCCAACATTTTGAATAGCGTTTACTACCTTGACTTTGGGCGAATCTTCCGCCAGCGTTATCGTTATCGATTTTTGAATCTGATTGTGTTTTTCTACTGCACCCAAAAATTTTGCACCGTTCGGCAAATTTTCTACCGTAACAGGCACATTATCGGGGTGGTAGCAGCGCGGCACAACTTCGGGCGAAATCCATACCCGATGTCCACCGTATAAAATAATTTGGTCGTCGTAAACATTGTACTTTTTGTCCAGCGGTGCTTTTGTGGTATCTTGGAAGAACATATTGTCCATTCCAACACAAGAGCAATAAATAACCCGAGGACCATAATCCACCGTTACGTGCAACTCTACTAGCCCGTTAGTGATTTTTACGCAGTTGCCAAATTGGGCATCTGCAAATTTTTCTGTTGTTACTTTAGCCATAAAACAGCCTCCTCTAAAAAAATGAAATATAAAATAAATTATGATAAAATTATACCATATTTTTATCATAATTGCATTGTATTAAATAATAACCTGTGCTATAATGCCGACATAGGGTAAAAAAAATATTGGAGGTTTTTTTATGAAAATAGAACGGATAAGCGATAATCAAATAAAGTTTGAACTGTCAAAAAGCGACCTAGATGAACGAGATATTGACGTTGACGAACTATCTTATGGCTCGGAAAAAACGCGGTTGCTCTTCCAAGAAATGCTTATACAAGCCAGAGTAGAGTATAATTTTGATTCTGACGATACGCCGCTTATGGTTGAGGCTATTCCAATGGACGCAAGCCATATAATTATTATTGTAACAAAAATGATAGACGGTAGCGAAAACGGTTTGGCAAACAAGCTGTTTCAGCAAGCCCTTAGCCCCTACGATATTGTAAAAAGCTCCCTTGCTGCTGAACCAAAAATAGAAAAGAAAAACGGAATAGATATTTTTTCGTTTGATGATGTTGACATCGCCACTATCGCCGCAAAAAGTTTAGACCAATATTTTACGGGGCATAGCCGATTGTACAAATACCAAAATCGGGTTTTTTTGGTAATAGAAGAGGATTCCTACGAAAGCGATTCTTTTGACGGCGCAATTATTTTGGCAGAATTTGGCGAGCGGCACATCTCCAGCAGCCTAAGCGAAAGCTACCTGCAAGAACACGGCGAACTGCTTATCGAAGATAACGCTGTTGAAAAATTATCTTGGTATTTATAGTTGACGGCTGCTGTATTTTTTGATACAATTATCTGACTACGAAAAAATATTGATATTGTGGCTAAAATGTTTATTAAAATACGGAAAATACAGGGAATAATATGCGAATCATAGCAGGAACAGCAAAAGGCACAAAATTAACCGCTCCGCACGGCACGGCAACACGCCCAACCGCCGACCGCATGAAAGAAGACTTGTTCAACATATTAACGGCGGAACGTTCTGGCTTAAATGGCTTAAATGGCTTAAAAGGTATTGCGTTTTTGGATTTATATTGCGGCAGCGGTCAAATGGGCATAGAGGCACTAAGCAGAGGAGCAAAAACAGCGGTTTTTGTGGATAGTTCCGATGCGGCAATTAGTGCTACAAAGGCAAACTTGCAAAAAGCTAAACTAACCGATAAAGCAACAATATTAAAAATGCCGATAAAATCCGCTTTTAGCAATAATCAGCTGCTTAGCCAAAAATACGATGTAATTTTTATGGACCCGCCGTACCAAAGTCAGCAAATTCCCATGGCTATTGGCTATGTAACCGCAAACAACCTGCTATCCGCCAACGGGATATTAATAGCCGAATGTCCAGCAAACTTAATATTGCCAAATTTCGCCGCAATTACGCAATATCGCACAAAAAAGTATACCCAAATGCAATTTGTATTTTACACGCAACAGCGGCAAAGCACCGAAAACTAGCAAAAATCACAGTAACCAGTAAAAAACGGCAAAAAACAGTAAAAAACAGCAATAAAAGCAATAAAAGTAATAAAAGCAATAAAAGCAATAAAAAAAGAAAGGGCAAATTTATGAAAGCTATATTTCCAGGTTCTTTTGACCCAGCTACACTAGGGCATTTAGACATTATAAACAGGGGTGCAAAATTATTTGATTGCCTTATAGTTGCAATTTTAACCAATATTGCCAAAAAACCGCTGTTTTCGGCAGATGAACGCCTTTTTATACTTCAACAAGAAACCGCACATATTTCTAACGTTGAAATTGTTAGTTTTAACGGCTTGCTGCTAGTGGAACTTGCCAAAAACCTAGATGCACAGTACATATTACGCGGAATACGCACCGAAAGCGATTGTAATTACGAACTGGCAATGGCACAAGCCAATCAAAAACTTAACCCACACATAGAAACAATATTTATGGCAAGCAATCCCCAAAATGCGTATATGTCGGCAAGTTTGCTAAAAGAAATAGCAACTGTAGGCTACCCAACCTTTGACGATTCCGCACTAGATAACTGGGTTTCTGCCAATGTTAAAACGTTGCTTAAAAATAAATTCTGTTGACAGCACTGCTACAACCTATAAAAGCACAAAATAAAATTTTGCTTTGCATCGATTTTTATTCTAAATAAATATTTTTAGGAATACAAGGGGGAAACTTATGGATACTTTAGAAGATTACTTAAGGGAAATAGAAGAAATATTAGATAGCTGTAAAAAAGTGCCGCTTACTAGCAGAATATCGGTAGATAAAGAGGAAATTTACAAGGTTATCACAGAAATTAGGCTTAATTTGCCCAGCGAGATACGGCAAGCACAACGCATTATCGATCAGCACGACGACATTTTATCCGAAGCCCACTTAAAAGCAGACACTATAGTAAAAGCCGCCGAAGAAGAAGCCAAAGCCCTAACCAGCGAGCATGAGATTTATTTACGTGCCAACGAACAAGCCACCGAACTAATTGCCCATTCCAAAAACGTCGCAAAAGAATACAACCAGCAAATAGTAGAATACGCCGATGATTTGCTAGTTCAAACCGATACCCAAATAAAAGAGGCATCGGAAAGCATTGCCGAACAAATAGAAATAACCACTACATACTTAAACGATTTGCGCGACGCTTTATACGAAAACCGTAAAACGCTTAGGGGCTAGGGTGTGTGGGGAATATTTATGTTCAAACAACTAAAAACCGTGGGGCGCTGCCCCTTGACCCCGCAAGGAGCGCGCCCCTTGACCCCGCAAGGAGCGCGCCCCTTGACCCGCTAAAATTTTTAATGGATTTTTGGTGGGAAATTTATGATGTGGTGGTTAAATTTGCGGTTGTTTTTTATAGGGGACAGTCGCCCCACCTGCGTACACTTAGGCTAAATCGTAATGGGGAAACGGGCGACCGAGGACGGTCGCCCCTACAATATGCGTCCCCGCCCGTTTTCTCCTAGCCGCCCCTGCATTTCTACCCTACTCCAAATACCCCATCTCCAACAGCCAGCCCACCGTCAGCGGCGACCGCCCAAAATCCAACGTGGGAAACCAGTTGACTTGGTTGTTAGTCGTCATATTTGCACTAATATCCAAAAAATGTTGCCAAACGCCGTCTTCCGCTCGTTGCTCCTCTAGGTTACGCTGGTCGTTGCGGTCGGCGATTGCTGTTGCAAGCCAATCTTGCTGAATTAGCGGCACAATTTCTGCTATGTGTGCGGGATTTGTTATCGCAAGCGTTTGTGTTGTATGGAATGTAACCAAATCGTGAACCTCTAGCCGCTCTGACAAATGCAAAACTAGTGCTTCCATCTCGGGTACTTCCCCTACGTTCCACGATCTCGCAATTAAAACTTGCGGCGTACTTCGCAAAGCTTGTATGCCGCTTTCTTCGGCAAAGGCTCGCCCAAAGCGATATGTTCTGGTTAGTTCGCTGCCGTCATGCAAAATGTATGTTATTCTTATCGAATCGTTGTTATGCTCGGTAAATCCGCTAAATTCAAACGTTTGCCCCGCTTGCACTAACTCGCGCCGATTTATAATTATCTGCTGATGTACCCCGATTGTCGCATCGATTATTTCCCAATCCGCTAAAAGTTCGCCGCCTGGCGGACTCCATTGTTCGCTGATTATCACGCCGTGTATGTCCTGTAAATTCGGCACTGTATGCACGTAAACGAAAAGCCCGTAAGTTATAAACGCCCAAATTGCCGCCGATATGCCCAGCATTATTCCGCCGTAATACGGTAAACTTTTTATCTTGCTCATTATTGCAAACGACTGCTCTGCTATCATTTGCCCCACTAAATACGCTATCAAAAACCCCAAAATTGCACCCACGTAAAGCATCGGTATGCTTAAAAACGCTTGCCCCATTATGATTGCCAGCAAAACCGCCCCGCAGAAACTGAACAAAAACACGCAAACTTTTTTGAACTTGTCGGAAATTACCGATTCGCCCACTTTTTCAATTTTGCGGAGGTTTCCGAAAACGTACGCAAACGCAAGCATTATTACGATTATCACAGCATAAGCAAGCAAAAAGTGCCATAACTGCCAATTACCGTTTGTTACATTTACAGGTACAGGGCTTAAATGTTCGCCCAACATTACAGGATTTGTAAAAGTTGCGGTTGTAAACAAGCGAAACGCCGCAGTTTGGCTGTCAAACCCAAAGACAAAAATGTTGCCCAACAGGTTGACAAACCCATGAACCGCCATCGGAACAAGCGGCAAAGCCCCGCAAAACAGCATACTCACAAACTTGTTGCCCGACAGCGAAATCGCCACCAAAAACACGCTTAAATAAAAAATTATGCCCAAGGCGGTTCGCATGAAAAATCCCGCAACCACGGGAATCGTGTTTATCACGCCGAGCGGCTCTTGGTAAAAACGTGGAAAAATTTGTGGGTTAAACAAAATTATTTCCGTCCAGTCGTCGTGAATAAAAATTGGGCCGTTGTAGCTTATCGGCACAAGCAACAACAGGCAAAACACCAGCAACGGAGCCAATGTCAAGATTAATGCCGCCACAAAATTTGTGCAAAACAGTCCGTGCTTGCTTATGGGAAAGCTGTAAAATGCGGTCGCCGCGCGCACCGAGACATAATATGGGTAAAACGCCATTATTGCCACAAACGGCATAAATACGGTAAAAACTATGGTTATATTCCGCATTTCCAAAATGTTTAGCAACGCCCTAATTTGCGACATTTCCCGCCAAGCGGCATCTGGTGCGTTTATCACGTGCAACGGGACAATTCCCGCCAAAATGTACCCAACCACAAAAAACGCCGAAAATATCCAAAATCGCTTTAATTGCTCCTTTAACAAGGCTTTATTTATCATTTTTTCTCCTCCAAGTTGATTTTATTGCCAATTTCGTTGTGTATCTCTTCGTTCTGATATTCGTACATGAAAATTTCTTCCAGACTTAACGTTAGTTTGTCGTACAAAATCGGCGAAAATTGGCTTATTTGTGCGGTTATTTGCTCCTCGTTGCCGCGGATAACCAGTAATTCAATTTGCCCACGGGTTTCCTTGTGCAGGATTTCAAAATTGGCGAATTTGTCTATTTTTTGCCCATTTTCGCCATTTTCCCCGTTTTTGCCATTTTTACTGTTTTCGCTGGGAAAGGCAACTTGAATCTTGTGCAAATCGGATTTTAGGCTGTCAAGTTCGTTTTCCACAAGCATTGTGCCGTTTTTGATAATGCCGATTGAATCGCAAATGCCGTCCAGTTCCTTTAGATTGTGCGACGAGATTAGCACGGTCATTTGGCGTTCGGCAACATCGGCGATAATTTCTTTAAGAACTTGCTGGCGAACGATTGGGTCAAGCCCGTCTATTGGCTCGTCGAGCAGCAGCACTTCGGGCATTGTGGACATCGTGAGAATAAATGCGACTTGCTTTTTCATGCCCTTTGAGAAATTTTGCACACGGCGTTTTTCGTCCAGTTTGAAAAGTTTAAGTAATTTATTGTAGCGGTTTTCGTTCCAGTTGCGATACAAATTTGCGTAAAAGTTTCGTAAGCCACGCAAATTATAATTTGGGAACGTATACAAATCGTCAGGAATGTAGCCCATAATGGCTTTTATTGCGGTGTTATCGTACACGGGCAAGCCGCCAATTTCCACCTGCCCCGAGTTTTGGCGGAAAACACCTGCAATATGCTTAATTGCGGTAGTTTTGCCAGAGCCATTAACGCCGACAAGCCCATAAATTGAGCCTTTTTTGACGTTCAAATTTAGATTATTCAGCGCCAAATGGTTGTCAAATTTTTTGCATACGTTTTTTAGCTGAATCAAGTTAATCATCTCCTTTGGTAAGTTGTGCCAAGTTTGCCGAGTTTGCATTTGTTAAAGAGCCGACAAAATCGTTGATATTTTCGGCGGGTTCGCCACGGTAGAGCAGTTCTTGAATGTGGCTTTGCAGTTGGCTGTAAATTTTGGCAATATCTTTTTGGTTTTCGGTGGCTGGCGGCACGGCGATAAAGTTGCCCTTGCCAGGCACGGTGTAAAAATAGCCCTGTGTTTCCAAAATACGGTAGGCTTTTTGCACGGTATTGGGATTAACGGTTAATTGTTGGGCTAAATCCCGAACGGACGGCACTTTTTCGTCCTGTGCAATAACGCCAGTAATTATCAAGCGTTTGAAATTATCTATAACCTGCTCGTAGATAGCCTTTCGGCTTTTTAGTTCAATTTGGAACATGATCCACTTCCTTTTTTTGTGTCATGTGTGTATTATATGTGATAGTACATGATGTGTCAAGGGGAATTTTTGGGGGATTTGTAAATATTTTGTGAACAATTTGTGAACGGTTTGCGAACGGAAAATTTTGAAATTGGGGAAATTTATGGGACAAAAAAAACGGGTAATTATAGAGGACGGGCGACCGACCCGCCTGTCGGACGGGCAGGGGACGGCCGCCCGTCCCGTTTGCCCGTCAACAACCCATTAAGACAACAAGTGAGTTCTCCCCAAAAGAACCTGGGAAATATCGGAGGTCAATTAGCGGACAAAGACAGGTTTATTTGGGCGGAAAATGCTTGGGATTATAAATTAGGAAGTAATACAAAATATTTTTCAACAACCCCTTGACAAACCCAAAACCAAGCAACATACTTATTATATCAACCTCAACACGAGGAAAAGAATAGGAGAATAAACTATGAAAGCAACGTTCACGCATGACAAATATAACAGCAGACTTGTTTTTGAGGCAGAGGATTTTAGGCTACAGTTTGCTGTTGCTCCGATGGTGCAAAAATTAAACAAAGTCTTCCATTGGAATAATGGCGAAATTGGTTATATCTTCAACGACAATATTGAAGAGTACGAAGATTTGAATGAATTATTGAAACAAATGCAGATGTCATGGGATTTTTCAAAATATGAATTGGAGGTGGGATAATGGATTGGGAATCGGATTTAGTAAAACAATCTTTTTTGGTTTTTGACTATTTAGCCTGTGAAGTTTTTCTTGATGAAGAGACGGGGAGAATTTGTTTGAAGATTACTGACTGCTTGGATACAACCCAAAAGGCTTTGTACGTTAAAGACCATAGCAAACTGTTCCAAACGATTTCTACGTTCCGAATAAATTCTCGTCAGTCAGATTTAGTTAATCTAGTGCACTATAATACTAGATTATTTATGGAAAGGGTAGATGCTTTTGAAAGTAACTATGTACGGTAAATATTACATACATTTCGTTCCTGTTGACGGTAAAGAAGAGGTTCACTATCATGTAAATGCACCTAAGCCAATTAGGGTTGGTTCTGCCAAAGTGTGGATATATTCAAATGGTAGAACAGAAATAGCTAAGCAGGGTAGCGTGCCTATTTCTGATTTGAGGGAGATATGCCTACATATACAGGAAAACTATCTTTTTTACCTAAGAAAATGGGAAGAATTTTTTGGGTTTTTGAAGATACATGGTGAACCTAAAAAGGATTTTACAGTAGCAAAAGACGAAACTACAGGAGATTATGTAGTGAGAGAAAAGCGGAAAGTTTCGGAAGATTTGTCTAGGATAGCAATTTTTAAGCAAAAATACGGAATCAAATCTCTACCCTTATCCTTTGAGAAAGTAATCATAGCACTTCCCGAGACTGTTTGGATTGAACAAGAACCTATGTATGCCGATATGGTCAAACAAACTCTTGACAAACCCAAAACCAAGTAGTATAGTAGTAAGAAAGAGGTGTGCAAATGTGTGTCAAAAGAACCAGCATATTTACTAGCCCAAAGCAAGACAACAAAAATGAGTATGAAGATGTAAACAATTTAACCAACGATAATGCAAGTAATTTAGTCGGTACAAAAGGAGTAGGAATAAGTGTAGCAGATTTAGCTTACACTTACGAGGGCGTTGAAATGGGTGTAAATGTATTAAAAGAGATAGTCAACGCTCACAACGAGGTGTTAACTCATGGATTAACCGAGGCTACGGAAATGGTTATAGCTATTGATTTAGAAACAGGAAAAACAGTTGCCAAAGCGTACGGCACGGAAACATCGGTAGCTTGTACCTTTCCTAAAAATTACAAAGGAAAATGTGTTACTATTCACAATCATCTTTCAAGTAATACTTTTTCTTTAGCGGACATCTCTACATTTAGTAATGAACAAAGAGTTGACATGATAATAATTCAAGGACACAACGGCAAAATTTATTCGTTGCAGAAAACAAGAAAAGATATTCCAGCTGTGTCTAGGGAATACTTGGAAATTAGGTTAATAGAATTGGTATTACCAACTGGTTATATAATTGGAGGAGACAGAAAGCTGTTGGAAACGATTCAAGAGGAACTAATATTGGATATTTCAAAAGAAAATTATTGGATTTATAAAGGAGGTGCAAAATGATGGAAGAGACAAACAATGTTTATCTTTTAGAGGGAGATACTTTACCAGATGAGTCATTTGAAGACTATGTGGACCGATTACTTCTTAAGTATTACGCAGGTTTAGAAGAGGAGTAATCTTATAGAAAATACTGAAAAAATGGTTTTTAGGCTAGACAGTTCTTGTATGACACAGGATCATATGGACAATCTATTAACGAAACTAGAGGAAGAAGATGAACACAAAGAGTAGCAACAACTTTGCTATAAAGGCGGTGTTACATAATGGAAGATTCAGAAAACACCTTTTACTTAGGCGGCGATATATTGCCTAACGAGACGATAGAAGATTATATAGATAGACTGCTTTGGGAACACAATGAAATTTTGGAAAGGAAAGATTCGTAAATATTTTCAAAAACAGATTTAACAACAATAGGAACGCATTAACAACCAAGCCGAGACGAAAAGTCTCGGCTTTTTCTTCTCCCTAACATTTCAAACTAACCAAAAATCCAACCTATTCAACTTTGCCATATTTTTGCACAGCCAATTTTCCTATATCAACTGCGAATGATATATCTCCTGATAAGTAGTACATTTTGCCATAAGTTCGCTGTGGCTACCAAACCCGACAACTTGCCCTTCGTCTAGCACTAGAACGTACGGCAAATTTATTACTGAAGATATTCGTTGCGTTATCATAAGGCAAGTTGGGGCGGGGTTTATCGCATTAACCGCCGCCATTATTTTGGATTCGGTTTCTACGTCCACGGCACTTACGCAATCGTCCAGTATTAGTACGCTAGATTTTTTCAGCAAAGCCCGTGCAATGCCGATGCGTTGCCGCTGCCCGCCCGATAAATTTACGCCTTTTTGCCCAATAACTGCGTTGTAGCCGTCTGGGATTTCCGTTATAAAATCGTGGGCACAGGCGGATTTTGCGGCTTGTTCGATTTCTTCGGCGGTGGCATCGAATTTGCCCATTTTTATGTTGTCGGCGATAGTGCCGTAAAATAGCGTGTTTTGCTGGGCTACATAAGCTACCAAACTGCGGAGGTCTGCGGCGTTTTCGGTGGTAATGGGCGTTTCGGCTATTTTTACCGTTCCGCTTGTCGGAAAATAAAACCCTGGAATAAGCTGAACTAGCGACGTTTTGCCAGATCCTGTCGAGCCGATTATGCCTAACGTTTTGCCAGCAGGCAACTTAAACGAAACATCTTGTAAAATGGGCTTGCTCGCCGTTTTGTTGTAGTGAAAAGTAACGTTTTCAAACTGTATGCTTGGCGGTGCAAAATTTGCGGTGCTGTCAACCGTGTTTTGGGATTTTTGGGAATTTTCCAAACTACCCAAACTTTCTAAATTACCCAAATCTTCCAAATTTTCAAAATTAACCAAATTTGTAATGTTGTCCGATTCTTCCGATAAAACCTCGCCAATCCGCTCGGCGGACGCTTTTGCACGTATCAACTGCTGATACACCATAAAAATTGTGCCCATCGAGAACATGATTTGGTTCATGTAGTTAATAAATGCGATTATTTGCCCAACGTTCATTTCTTGGGCGGCGACCCAATCTCGTGCCAGCCACAGCGATGCGACCAGCCCCATATTTATTGTAAACGAGATAATCGGCTGGAACACGCCAGTTACCCGCATTGCCGTCGTTGATGCCGCCGCAAGATTACTGTTGGAATCGTCAAAACGGGCGGTTTCCTGCGTAAATGTGTTGTACGCCTTAACAACACGCACTCCCGACAAATATTCCCGTATAACCGAGTTATTTCGGTCGAGAGCCTGTTGCATACGGTTAAACAGCGGAAACCCGACTTTCATGCTGATGTACATTAACACGCCAATAATCGGCGTTACAGCAATAAGCACGATCGCAAGCCGAAAATTCAGCAAAAGTGTCATACTAAACGCACCAATCAGCACAAGCGGCGATTTCACGAAAATTCGCATCATACCGTTTGTGAACATCACCAAATGCGAAGTGTCGTTTGTAAGCCGAGTTATTAGTCCAGCGGTTTCCTTTTTGCCCAATGTTTCAAAGGAAAAGCTGTTTATTTTGGCGAAAAGCCCTAGCCGCAAATCAGCACCAAAACTTTGCGAAACCCTGCTAGAGATAACGCACCGCACCACCGCACAAGTCGCCAATAAAGCGGTTACTAGCAACATTAAGCCGCCCAGCCGCAAAACCACGTCCATATCGGAATTTTGCACACCCAAATTGATAATCTGTGCCACAATAGTGGGCTGCAATACGTCAAAAAAAGCCTCAAAAGACAAAAAGGCAATGGCAATCAAAATAGATTTTTTGTATTTTCGCCAATATGGAAAAATATGCGACAAATTGGAACCAACTCTCTTTTTAATTTTTGGTGTTTTTTAGTCTTGGTAAGTTTAACATGGTTTTGGGGGAATGTCAAGTTTTTATTTGCAATAAAATTATAAATGTGATAATATGTATGGGAAATTACTAACCATCAAGAAAGGTACAAAATGCTAAATATTGAAGATATAATAGAAATTCGCAAAGCCACAAAACGAACAGGCTACGAAATAGTTTTCCCAAACAATCAAATTATTTGGCTAGTCAAAAGAAGAACCATCGTTGCTATTTTGTTGCTGATAAAACATGAATACTGCTCGGAAGCCGATTTGGCGGGGGCTAATAGCCGACTTCAAGACTTGAAAAAGTCGGTTGACAAAAAAATAAACCCAGTCTGGATACAGGATAGATACGGCGATGCAAATAAGCCATTTAGCGAATTATGGACAGAAGAGGGATTTTCTTGTATATATGCGGAAAAAATACAGGGCAATAGGCAATATGTCTTAAAAAAGGCTGACCATATGCAGTTGTTTAACGAAAATGCCAAACCTTTCCGCAAGCAACTGGCTTTGGAGGAAAAATCACAAATATTACTAAAACAAAATGGAAAATGCAACATTTGTGGTGCTGTTTTAAGGGAAAAAGTTTTGCCGCATACATTCTCCAAAGATAGAGTGCGTATGGAGTTTGACCATAGGAAACCAATCGACCGTGGCGGCGGCAGTTCCTTGGAAAATTATCAAGCACTTTGCCATTATTGCAATAAATCCAAGCGGCAAATGTGTTTTGTTTGCGGACTCGAAAATTGCTCTCCGAAATGTGCCTTGGTAAACCCCGAGGTGCAAAATATTGTGCAATCCACAATGGAAAATGTGTGCGATAGAATAACCAAACGAAATTAAGCAGACAATATTTCTTGCATAATTGCGGCGATAACGGGCGGACATACTGCGTTTGCAAGTTGCTTTATGCTGTCGGTTCGTGATACAGAAAATTGGAATGTTTCTGGAAATCCCATTAAGCGTTTAATCTCTGGCAAGCTGATATGTCGGCGTTCTTTGGCTAAAACGGGTATCATTGCACCGCCGCCGCTATTACTTACAGCAAACGTAGGAAATTGCCCGTCAAGAGAATACGCCCTTATTCCGCTTGACCTTATTTGAAATATGCAGTCCGCCAATTCGCAATTAGCACTAACACGCTCCAAATTAACGCGCGTTTTAGGCGGCACAAAAGACAATTCGGCAATGCTCTTTTTGTTGGTATAATAATCAATATACTCCTCCCATTTTTTAGATATTGGAATAGAGTTTTCGCCAGCAATTAAAATTTCCCTAATCGTTTTTGTTTTGCCGTTACTTTTGGGAAATGCGAAATGGATTTTGCCAAAATTTTTATTGCAAAAAGCTACAATGTAAAGGCGTGGGCGGCTTTGTGCCAATCCAAAATTCGCACTATCCAAAATGTCATAGTATACGGAATATCCCAATTTTGCGAGGTGTGCAATTATGGCAGACAATGTACGCCCTTTGTTGTGGCTTTTCAGATTAGGTACGTTCTCCAAAAATATTATTTTGGGCTTTTTGGCGGCTATTATGTCCAAAATTTTGAAGATTATTTGCCCACGATCGTCGCTAAAACCTTGCCTAGCACCTGCAATAGAAAACGGTTGACACGGAAACCCCGCACACAGCATATCAAAATCAGGTAATGCGAAATTTTGCACATTAAAAATATCCCTAGAATCAAAATTGTCGTTGAAATTTTCTTGATAGGTTTTTTCGCATTTGCTGTCAATTTCATTTTTGTATACACATTCAAAATAAGGGCTTGTTTGGTTTATTCCCAAACGAAATCCGCCTATTCCTGTGCAAAATTCGGCGTAGGTCATTTTTATGGGTTGGCTGGGCATTGTGTACTCCTTAATCCTTAAATTTAGGGTTCAAATTCAAAAAATATTGCGGAATTATGGTAACACAATTTTGGTCAGTTGTCAATGTCCCAAAAAAATAAAAATCAAAAATAAAAATCCAAAAAAAACTTGACAATCCCAAAAACATTTGCTAAACTATAATTATCACTAAACAAAGCACCCAAAATACCCAAAATACCCAAAACGAAAGGAAATTATTATGACATACCAAGATATTATTTTTGCAGCTATATTAGCGCTAGTCTTAACATGGCTTATAAGGGGAATTGCGAAATTCCTTTCTTTTGCTGCCACGCGCACTACTATTATCCCCTACAAACAGGTGGACTTTGAACTGATTATAACCAAATGTCATATGCTTTTCCCCATAGAAAGCCTTTATTTTAAGGGAGACACGTTCTCGCGCGGAATGGGCGTTAGGGTTGAAACCGAAAGAACCAGCATAGAAGCCACTTTTGTCGGCGTTAATAAAAATAATATGGTTGGCTTTATAACGCCAGATTGCGTAATATCCCACGAATTGGACATTATCGAAGAAATAATCAAGCTATGACCCCAATACAATCCAATGCGAAAAAGGTGAAAAAATGAAAAGTAAAATCAAAAGTTTCAAGAAAAAAATATTTGTAACATTAGGATTGCTAGTGTTTTTAACGGCTGTTGCTGTTGGCGGCTGGTTTTATTTGCAACCAAACGGCTATACCGTGTACATCTATCAATTTGACACCCGCACAAACAGGCTACAGCCCGAGCGCCGCACCGTGCCAGAGGCCACCGTTGAAAGCATGATTCAAACTACTGTGCTAAAACTTTACGAAACGCCCCAAAACTCCTTTTTACGCCGCACTATTCCCGCCGACCTCGCTATAAACGAGATTGTTGTCCGTGGCAACATAATGGAAATTTCGTTCCCAGCCAGCTACAACGATATGCAACCCTACGAAGAGGGGCTTTTTAAGGCGGCATTGGCACAAACAATGACAAACCTGCCGTTTATCGACATTGAGGGCTTGATTATTTTTGTCGATGGCGAAGAGCTGCAAAACTCTTTTGAAGAGCCGTTTGGCTTGCTAACGCAAAACAGAGTGCTTGTCAACCAAAATATTATGCCCATGCGTGTGGTTTCGCAAACTATTACGCTCTACTTTGTGGACGAAACCGCAACCGAACTGCTCTCCGAAAGCCGCACAATAGAACGCCCCGACGGCGTATCGGTATATCAAGCCGTCATTGAAGAATTAATCAACGGGCCAGATAGCACGGGGCTAATCGCAACAATTCCGTCAAACGCTCGCATTTTGGACATTCGCACCGAGGGCGGCATTTGCACAATAAACTTCAGCGAAGACTTTGTTGCCGCTTTTCAAGGGCATCAACTTTTGGCGGATTTAACCTTGCAATCGATAGTCCGCTCGGTAACGGAAAACGTCAGCACTATAACCAGTATCCAGTTTTTGGTGGAATCCGAACGCCGCGACACATTTAATGGTGTGCCTTATTTTGACACGCTATTTACAGCAGACGAAATTTAGCCGCTATGACGACCGAACTTTTCAAGCGACCCATTGTAATTGCACTATTCTTTTTGGTTGCGGGAATTTTATCCGCCAGATATTTAGTGCCTTTTTTACCCTTTTCATCAGACATAATTTTAACCGTTGGAATTTTTGCGGCGGCACTATCGGCTTGTGCCGTGATAAACCATTTTATGAAATATCCGCCGATTTTTTTGTGTGCTATATTAACCGTTGCTGGCTTTTTGGGAACGCTCCACAATTTGGCGGATAATGTTGTGCCAGGCGACAACATTACTTTTACTGGCGTTGTACAAGATTCTCGGTACACGAGTGCAGGCTGGCAGCGGCTTGTTGTTTTGGCGGACGAAGGCATACAAAACGGCGGAAATATCCACGCTGCAGAGGGTGCGTTGTTGCTTACGTTTTTATCGCCAGAATATCCCGTTGACATTGGTCAGCGAGTAGTGCTAACAGGCGATTTGCACGAACTCTCCCAGCCGACAATACCAGGCGCGTACAACGAATTTATAACACAACGGGCGCAAGGCATTTTGGCACGGTTTAACGCAAGATCCGCCGAAACTTTCGGCACATATATGAATCTCACGAGAATAACATTTTTGGTACGCAACCGCTTAGCAGACGTTTATTCCGCCGTTTTGCCCTATCGAGAGGCTCGGCTTATCCAATCTATCGTGTTGGGCGAACGCCCCGATGTGGACGATCCCGTTGTTGGTATGTATCGCGCGGCGGGGATTTACCACTTGATGGTGGTTTCTGGCTTGCATTTGTCCATTTTGATGATGGCAGTTAGTGTTTTATTGGAAAAAGTGCTGAACAAGCGAACGGCGGGCATTACGGCACTTGTTATCATGCTTGCGTACGTTTTTATGACGGGCGCGGGAATATCCACCGTGCGGGCTTTTACTATGGCGGCGGTTGCCGTTTTTGCCCGTATACTTTACCGCGACCGCGACGGGGCAACAACCGTTTCGTTTGCGTGTTTGCTGTTGTTGCTTTATCAGCCGCTAAATTTGTTTAGCATAGGCTTTCAGCTTTCGTTTGGCACAGTTTTTGGCTTGGTTCTGCTAACCGAGCCAACCGAACGGGGCTTGGCAAAATTGGCGAAAACGCTAAAATTTGAAAAAGTCCTAAAACCTGGCGTGTTTCGGCAACTTTTGGCTTATAATATCGTCGCAACCGTTTCCACGTATCCCATTTTGGCGTACCATTTTTCCTATATTTCCAGCTATAGCGTGATAATTAACATGATAGTTGCACCAACGGTTGTGTTGCTGGTTGTTGTGGGGCTGTTGGTCGGCTTGGTTGGGCTTGTTTCCATGGGATTGGCGGCGTTTATGGCGGGTGTGATATATTTTATTTTGCAATTTTACGAATTTGTTGTTAGATTTTTCTTGGCGCTGCCTGGTGCGGTGCTGCTTATCGGCAATCGGGGCTTTTTGGCGACCATTATGGCGTTGCTTACAATGCTGGCTTTTGGCTATATGTTTAGCGGATTTAGCGGACTAACCGAAGACGACAATATTTTTGCAAAACGTGGCAAAGTTTTAGCACTATCTGTTATAATATTGGTGGCGGCGGTGTTTTTCAACGAACTAGAGCGGCGAAACTTTAATTTTACCGATTTGCAGATAAACAGCTATGTTTTCCACGGCTCGGGCGTTTCGGTGGTGGTGAACGGCGGCGGCAACAATCGCATTTTAGGCACAAATACGGGCGCAACAACGCTTATCCCCTATCTCGATTACAGGGGCACAGAAAAAGCAACCGCCGTATTTGCAACAACTGCCCAAACCCAGCATATTATGGGCTTAATAGAACTCGCCGAATCCAACCGCATAGCCGCACTTTACATCTTAGATACCATAAACCTAAACGCTGGGCTAGGATTGCGGTTGCAAGTGGCGGCAGCAAGCCATTCAACGCCAATGCACATTATTAGTAGTGCCGATATTGTCAACGTTGGCAATTTTACAATAAATTTTTTGGGCGACACGCCGCTAATACTACAAGTGTCGTACGACGAACACTCTATTCAGCTGGGAGGGTTGGGCTAAATGCAGGATATAAAAAACGATTTTAAGACGGGGCAATTTAAGCCAGTATATTTGCTGTATGGCGAAGAACTTTTTTTGGTGCGACATTACGCCAATTTATTTTTGGAAAAATTGGTCAGCGAAAAAACGATGAACAGCGATGTTTTTGACGGCAAAGATTTTGAAATATCCGCCGTAATAGATGCCGCCGACACGTTCCCGTTTTTGGACAACAATCGGATAGTTTACATAAAAGATTCCAATTTGCTAAGCACAGGCCGCAAAGACGACACAGAAAAGTTGACAAAATACTTGCCAAATATTCCAAAATCAACTATAATAGTTTTTGTTGAAACAGCGGTAGACAAGCGGAACAGGCTATACAAGCAAGTTGCGGCACAGGGCAGGGCAATCGAATTTCAAACGCCAAGCGATTCCGAGTTGACAAAATGGCTGGCTAATATTTTCAAAAAAAATGGCAAGCAAATATCCGCCCCGCTGTTGCAAAAAATTTTAAGCACCGTGCCAAAAGGCATGGACGCAATATATTCCGAGGCGGACAAAATAGCCGACTTTTTGGGCGACCGCACCACCGTAACCGAAACCGATATTGACGAAATTTGCACAAAATCGTTGGAGGCCCGCATTTTTGACCTTGTAGCGGCTGTTTGCAACGGGCAAACAGAAAAAGCTCTGGTTTTGTACCACAATATGCTAGTCGCCAAGGAGCAACCCATTGTAATTTTGGTAATGATGGCGCGGCAATTTAGGCTCGTTTTGCAATGTAAATCTTGTGCAGACCAAAAAATGCAGCCCCGCCAAATTGCCGCAACGCTTGCCCTACGGGATTTCATTGTGCGGGAATGTTTACAGCAAGCAAAAAAATTCACGCAAACCCGCCTAGTTTCCGCATTGCTGGATTGCCAAGACACCGACCATCGCATAAAAACGGGCTTAATTACCGCCGAATTGGGCGTAGAGTTGCTTATAGTTCAATATTCAATCAACAATGTGTAATTTGTTGCACCTAAAAAAGGAGATGCCGCCATGGAAAAATCAGAAAAATCTGATAGACTGGAAAAACCCGAAAAGCGTGAACGCTCGGTAGTGCCGATTTACGGCGTGGGAATTTTCGTTTTTTTGTATTCTATTTTGTTGCCAATGTACCGTTTCAGCGACCTTTTGATGGTTCTTTGGCTGGCTATTATGCTGTATTTGTTGCTTAATAAGCTGTTTAAGGGCAGGTTGCTGCTTGAAAGCAAATATCAATCGGGCGATAGGTCGGTTGACAACGTGCTTTCGCAAGGGCTGGAATACGTTCAGCAGCTAGAACAGCTAAAATCCGCCATACAAGATGCCGAAATAACGCAACGCATAAACAGTATGCAACGCATTAGCCGCCAAATATTTGAACATATTGCAAAAAATCCGCAACAATCTAGCCGCATAAACCGATTTATCAGCTATTATTATCCCACGGCACTAAAATTTTTGGCACAATATCAAGAATTTAACGATAAATCCGTCAAAGGCGAAAACATACAGACAACGCTACAAAAAATCAGAAGTTCGCTAACAACCTTTGAAGAGGCGTTTTTGCACCAATTAGACAGCCTTTACAGCGACAAAGCTATCGATATAGAAACGGATATAGTGGTGCTTGAAAATATTATGCGTAGCAAGTAGCGGAAAATGGCGGAAAATGGCGGATTATCTCGCTATCAATGGGGCAAAATCGGAATGGGAAGACGGGCGACCTGTCTGCCGACAGGCA
>WRKK01000354.1 GCA_009782245.1 Defluviitaleaceae bacterium
TGCGAGAACATGGAGGTACTATTATGAGTATTTTATTTGATGAGCGTGTTCCAGAATGGGAGGCACAGGCGATGTTTGACGATGCTATTGAAGAGGCTGTTGCAACGACTAAAGAAAACACACTTATCGAAGTCGCTAAAAAGTTCCTTAAAAACAACAGACCTCTATCAGAGATAGTAGAATACACAGGCTTAACCCCCACCGAGATAGAATCCCTACAAAACGCCTAAAATTACGATATTCTAAAATAAAAACAACAATATTTTGAAAAATATTTTACTAGCACATGGAGGTAATATTATGGATCTTTTATTTGGCGAAAACGTCGCAAAGTAGGAGTCGCAGGCGAGGTTTGACGATGCTGTTGAAGAGGCGGTTGAAGAGGCGGTTGCAACGACTAAAGAAAACACACTTATCGAAATCGCCAAAAACCTGTTGAAAACAAAATTACCTACTATAGAAATAGCTAAATCAACAGGCTTAACCCTCGCCGAGGTAGAATCCCTACAAAACGCCTAAAGCACCAAACCCTTAACATATAACCATCAACATTTTTATTTGGGTGCAAAAAAAATTTCCCAAACCGCAAAATTTATGATAATATGTATACAGCAACAAATTTTCACAAAAGGAGACCACCATGCTAACACTAAACACACGAAAATACATAAACTGCACCAGCAAAGCCTCCTGCTTGGACACAATTACCAGAATTACCAACCTTGCTAACTTAACACGCCAATGGGGCATTTTGGAACTAGATAACATTATTACCGCCACTGACCACTTTTTACTAAAATTGGGCGTTATGTTAGTAGTCGACGGTGCAAAACCCCAGCAGGTGCAAGAAATCCTCAACAACACGATAGTTGCATCATTCGCAACAGGCGAGGAATTGCTAAATCAGTTGATAATTACACGGGGCGTTTTAGCCATTCAAGCGGGCTACAACCCGCGCCTAATAGAATTCAACTTACACGCTTTTTTGGGCGAACTTCACTACGGCGAAGTGCTCTAAAATTACACGAAAGAAAGGGATAAAAATGTTAGATTTAAGCAGCAGAAAGTACATTGAGTGCCAAAAAGAGGACAAAGCGGCTTGCGTTCCAGTAATTGACGAGATTATGCGCCTGGCAGATGTAGCCCGCCGTGAGGGCGTTTTGGCACTAGAAGAAGAGGGCGAAAAAGCGGAAATTCCCCTGCTTAAAGCTGGAATCCGCCTTGTTGTTGACGGCACCGACCCCGAACTAGTGCAAAAAATTTTGGAGACAAACATACTAACAACAGGCAAAACGGGCGCAGACCTGCTAACCCAGCTTATAGTCTGCAACGGCGTGTTAAGCATACAACAGGGCGAAAATCCCACAATTATTTTGGCGAAAATGTTCGCTTTTTTAGGCGAGGATTACATGGACGTTTTAGCCGAAAAACTGGAAAACCACCAAAAGGAACACATGAAAATTGTCAACCAATATGCAATAAATATGCCGCCCACCGAAACAGGTGCAAACACGCCTTTCGAGGAAATCTTGGAAAAGATGAGCAAACGTGATATTCAGCTGGTTTTACGAGATGTGGACAATCGCACAATCGCTTTAGCCCTAAAAGGGGCATCGCCAGCCTTGCGCGAGCATATCTTGGATAATTTTTCGGCACGGGCGGCAAGCAACGTCTTACTTTTAATGGACGCAATCGGCCCCGCACTAGTCTCCGACGTAGAAAAAGCCCAAAATTCCGTTCTGGAAACCGTGAAAAAATTTGAAGATACTGGCGAAATAATCAACGTCAAACTCCTAGAAACACAGCAAACAATAAGGTTTTAACAAAATCGCCCCCTACACACCAAGCCAACCAATAAAAAATACAGGGAAAATTTAGCATGAATACATCAGAAAAATTAGAGCGTTTCAAGATACTGGAAGTGCCGTTTAATGGGATTGGCTACCGTGCGGCACTAGATATTTTGTTGGAATTTTTGCGGACGGATAAAAATCATTTGGTGGTAACGCCGAATCCCGAGGCGGTAATGCTGGCACAGCGAAACAGCGAATTTTTGGAGATTTTGAATGCTGCCGACTTGGTTTTGCCCGATGCGATTGGCATAATTTTAGCCGCAAAATGGCTAAATCTTCCCATAAATGAGCGTGTGCCAGGCTGCGATATTACCCAAGATTTGCTGAAACTTGCCAAAAACAGCAGTTGCTACCTGCTCGGGGCCGCCCCGACAATAGCCGAAAAAGCCGCCCATAATTTAAGGCAACAAGGCGTAAATGTAACAGGTTTCCGAGACGGCTATTATACGCCCGAAGAAGAGCCGTCCATAATAGCGGAAATTCAGGCATTAAAGCCAGATATTTTAATTTTGGGAATGGGAATGCCACGCCAGGAAAATTGGGCTTTTCGGCATTGCCAAAATTTGCCGTGCAAAATAACATTATGCGTGGGCGGCACAATCGATATTGTTGCAGGCAACGTAAAACGTGCCCCAAAAATCATGCGCAAAGCTGGGCTGGAATGGCTTTATCGGCTGGCGACAAATCCCAGCAGGGCAAAAAGAATGCTGGATTTGCCACGGTTTGTTGGTGCTGTGATTTTGCGTGGCAAACGGTAAATTAAAAAATTTGGCAATCCACTAAAATTTATGTTCAAGCATTTTGCTCAATAATCCGCCGATAAACCGCCAACAAATCCGCCAAAAACGCATCTAAAAAGGATTTCATGCCGCAATTTTCGCCGTTTTCGCCATTTTCGCCATACACAGCCTTTTGCATACGCTTGCAACCGCCGTTGCACCATTTTAGATAATTGCAACCGTTGCATTTTGGCTTTATTGTTGTGCTTGCCAAAAATCCGCTGTTGTCAATGTTGGCGATAATTTCTGTTATAGGCTGTTTGGCTAAATTGCCCATTTTGTAAGCATCTAATGCATAAAAATCGCAGGGGAAAACGCTACCGTCTGCTTCAGCGACAATTTGCGTGGTGCAATTTCCGCACATTCCGCACGTTACAGGGTAATTGGATAGCATCAACGTTGCCAAATCTTCGAAAAGTTGGATATGCACAAAATGTCCGTTTTCCGCGGATTTTTTCCATAATGGGAACAAATCCGCATAAAATCGGTAAAATTTTTCGCTGGTTAGTGCCGCAAAATTTGTTGCGGTTTTATGTGATAAATCCGTAAAATCCGTAAAATCCGCTGTTTCCAGCGATTCCAAGCATGGGATAAATTGAATGTATTCTATATTTTCTCGCAAAATGAAATCCCAAATGCGGTTGGCTCGGCGAGAGGTTTCTTTAGTTAGCACGCATAAAATGTTGTAATCAACTTTGTGCAAATCTAGCAACTTTTTTTTGGATATTACTTTGCTGTGAGTGGATTTTCCCTGTTTGTCAAGGCGGTTTGCGTTGTGTAACTGTGCATCGCCGTCCACCGACAAGCCGACCAAAAATTTGTGCTTTCTAAAAAATTGTAGCCAATTTTCGTCCAAAAGTAAGCCGTTCGTCTGAAAAGCGTACCGAATGTTTAATTTTGGCACTTTTCGGGATTTTTTGCTGATTTCCTCTACAAAAAATTTGTAAAAATCTAGCCCAACCAAAGTTGGCTCGCCGCCCTGAAATCCGAAACTAACGTAGTTTAACGGCAAGCAAAAAATATTGTCTATCAAGGCTTTTGCGGTTTCCAGCGACATTAAGCCAAAATTTGCCTGCTGCCGAGAATCCGCTATATTGCTGTAAAAACAATACGTGCATTGCAAATTGCACAATGAAGATGTCGGTTTTATCATAATGCTTAAACTTTTCATGGTTGCTCCTTTCGTGGCAATAAAATAATATCACAAAATTGGCAAAAATAAAATAGTGCTTGACTTTTTTGGAAATTTTTGGTAGCATAATTTTAAGGATGTGATTAAAATTACAGAAAACATAAACCAAGAAACAATATCGCAAGATTGCGAAAGCGAAACCAACCGCCGCAAAAAGCTAGTTATACACGACGAGTTGCTTGGCGTGTTGCAATCAAGCAAAAAAGAACTGTTGCGGTTTACCAACGCTATTTTCGGCGTAAATCATGCAGAAGACGAAAAAGTAACTTTTCTTAGTGCAGAAATGAAACGACTGGAAACAGCCGAAGACAAAATAACCGATAAAATGGGTACAGATTTGCACGGCGATTTAATTTTTACGATTGGCAATATTCGCTATCACATTGAAGTGCAAACGCAGCACGATAATATTATGCTTTTTAGGTTGCTAGATTATCAGTTGCAGGGCTTGATTACCAAGCTGCCCGATAGTACCGAATTTAAGGGCGAACATACATTTGAGTTAATTTTGCCAAAAATGGCGATAATTCAGCTAGATTACAGCACCGAACCAGCGGCGGATTTTTACACTGTAAAATATCGCAACGCAGAGGGCACGCAAGCTATTACCCAAGAGTTTCCAATAATAAAGCTGTGGGAGTATTCCCTTGACAGCATTGCAAGCACTCACAGCGACAAAAAACTGTTAGCACCATTTACAGTAAACAAGCACAAACAGCCGTTTGTTAAAAATCCCGACAGTGCAGAAGTGGCGCAAAATTTTCTTGACGACACAAAAAAAGCCTACTCGCTAATAGAAAACTTTTACAAAAACAACCAACTAGAATACGATACTTATCTGGAAATGCAAAAAGCACAAAAGGCAATAACACTGGGCTTTTTGGAAAATTATATTGGCAAAAATAATCCGTTACGAAAGGAAGTTGAAAGAATGGTAACATATAGGGAAGTGGAGTTTAAGAGTGTTTATGCCCAGGCGAAAGATGAGGGTATAGCAAAAGGCGTGGTGTTGGGTAGAGAAGAAGGTAGAGAAGAAGCTACGGCGGAGTATTCCCAAAGATTAGCCGAGAAAGACAACCAAATAGCGGAACTTTTCCAAAAACTAGCCGAAAAAGATAATAAAATAGCGGAATTTGCCCAAGAACTAGCCGAAGTAAAACGCCAAATTTCAACGTTACAAAATCCATTGCCAGCATAAACATCTTAATCCTTATCGTTTGGAAAATTATATTGGCAAAAATAATCCGTTACGAAAGGAAGTTGAAAGAATGGTAACACATAAGGAAGTGGAATTTAAGAGTGTTTATGCCCAGGCGCTAGAAGAGGGCGGAAAGAAAACTGCGGCGGAATATTCCCAAAAATTAGCCGAGAAAGATAGCCAACTAGCTGAAAAGGACAACCAAATAGCGGAACTAAAACGCCAAATTGCAACGTTACAAAATCCATCACTAGCATAAATGTATAGCAAACCTACCAGCACCACTCAAAAAAAATTGCGTTGTAAAAAACGTAGGGGCGAATATTATCCGCCTGTTGTGGCTTGCTTGTTGAATGTACCTAAAAAAGGAGACCAAAATGCAAAAATCCAGCAAAATATACGTAGCTGGCCACCGTGGAATGGTTGGCACAGCCCTAACAAAACGCCTTGCCGCCGACGGCTATACAAACATAATAACCCGCACGCACAGCCAGCTTGATTTAACCCGCCAAGCTGATGTTGAAAATTTTTTCGCAACTGAAAAACCCGAATATGTTTTTTTGTTGGCGGCACAGCAGGGCGGAATTGCCTATAATCGGGATTTTCCCGCTGATGCACTTATTATTAATTCTTTGATTGAGTTGAATGTTATAAAAGCCGCCCACGAAAACGCAGCAAAACGCCTTATTTTTACGAGCAGTAGCACAGTTTATCCAGAAGTTGCACCGCAACCGATGTCCGAAGATTTATTTTTAACAGGAGCATTGGAAAAATCTTTAGGTGGGTTTGCGTTGGCGAAATCGCTTGGTATGCGGATTTGCGAATATTTGGGCAAACAATACGGAACAAAATTCACCTCGATAATTGTGCCGAACTTGTACGGCGAAAACGACAAGGGAACAACCGTTTTACCAATGTTAATACAAAAGTTCAAAAATGCGGTTGCCACAAACGCCGAAACGGTGGAAGTTTGGGGAACAGGCAACGCTCGCCGTGAATTGCTACACGCCGCCGATGTCGCCGATGCAATGCTATTTATCAACGAAAACTTTACCGAACCAACCCACATAAACGCTGGCTACGGCACAGATATTTCTATACGAGAACTTGCTGAATTGCTCAAAAAAATATCGGGCTTTAATGGCGAAATTTTCTTTGATACCACCAAACCCGAAGGTACAATGCAAAAATTACTGGATAGCACAAAACTTTTTGGGCTAGGTTGGCGACCAACGCAAACTATTGAGCAGGGCATTGCAAGCGTTTACCATTCTTATCAGTTGAAATCGTAAAAATCCCAAATAAAAACAAAAATCCAAACAAAAAGGAGCAACTAAAATGAAACTAGAAGTGCAAGAAACAAAACTACAAGGCGTAAAATTGCTAATTACCGACCGTTTTGAGGATTATCGGGGCGAACTGGGCGGCATTTACGATGAGCAAAAATATTTTGCGGCGGGATTAACCACCAAATTTGTATACGATATGGTCAGCATGAGCTACAAAAACGTATTGCGTGGCTTGCATTACGATAATCACACAACAAAACTGGTGCAATGTTTATACGGAACAGTTTACGCCGTTGTCGCCTGTTGCGACGAAACTTCGCCAGATTTTGGCAAATGGCAAAGTTTTATTTTATCGGATAAAAACCACCATCAGCTATATATACCGCCAAAACATGGCAACGGCTATTACGTCATAAGCGACCAAATAATTTACACTTACAGAATGTCCCACTCGCACTCGGACGAGCAGTTTATTTTGGCTTGGAACGATCCACGGTATAATATTCGCTGGCCGACTGATAAGCCGATATTGTCTGCTAAAGATGATATAATTCCCAATAAATAACGTGCTGTTCAATTTAGGCTGGCGACCAACACAAACTCTCGAACAGGGAATTGCAAGCGTTTACCCGCCCCCGCCTGCCAGCGGGCAGGTAACGGCGGGCAGGCGATTCTTACCAGTTAAAATCGTAAAAATCCCAAACGCAAAAAAATCTTACCAAAACCAACCAAGGAGGCAACAAAATGCCGAAAATATTAGGTTTCCGCATACAAAACTTTAGAGTCCTAAAAGATGTTACAATGGGACGGCTTTGGAATGCCAAAAATCCCAAACAGCCAAAAAATGCCGAATTAACGCCAATGACAGCCGTCATAGGAAAAAACGGCACAGGAAAAAGCACCTTTTTTGACGCTTTTGGGTTTCTGGCGGATTGCCTAAAAACGGACGTAGAATCGGCTTTTGACAAACGTGGCGGATTTTGGCGAATTATCTCGCAAGGTGCAAAAGAGCCGATTATGTTTGAAATTTATTACCGAGAAGAACGCAACTCGCAGCCGATAACGTATGAAGTGGCTTTTGATGTAGACCAGCAAAATCGCCCATATGTGAAAAGCGAACGCTTGCGACAGCGAAGAATTGGGCAAACTAGCGGTCCGCCGTTCTCTTTCTTGATGCGAATGGAAGAAAAGGGAATTGTCTGGAAAGGCGAAAACGTGGGCGTTGCAGAAACAGAGTTTACAGCCCAGGAAATCGATCGGCTAATAGCAAAAGAATTGCCCGAAACCGAGCCTGTTGATTTGGTTGACGTTCGCAAGTTAGGCATTACAATAATCGGTGCGTTAAAACGCCACCCAAGAATTATCGCTTTCCGAAAATTTATTGAAAACTGGTATTTATCATATTTTACGCCAGATGCCGCTCGCAATTTGCCGCTGGCTGGCTCGCAGCAACATCTCAACACGCACGGCGACAACATTAGCAATGTGGTGCAATTTATGCAACAAAACTATCCCAAGCAATTTCAAAAGATATTGACCGATATATCAAGCAAAATACCAGGAATTAGCCAAATAGACGTTTCAACTTCAATAGATGGGCGATTATTGCTAATTTTTAACGACAACAGTTTTATCGAGCCGTTTTTCGCACAGCAAGTTTCGGACGGTACGCTGAAATTATTTGCGTATTTGTTGATGTTGGCAGATCCAAATCCGCCGCCGTTTATATGTATCGAAGAGCCTGAAAACGGCTTATATCACAAATTGTTGGAGATTCTCGCAGGGCAGTTTCGGGAACACGCTACCGCCAAAAAAAGCAAATCCCAAATTTTCATAACAACACACCAGCCCTATTTTGTCAACGCTCTCGTGCCAGCCGAGGTTTGGATATTGGAGAAAGCGAAAGACGGATTTTCAACCGTCCGCCGTGCAAGCGAAGATGCCGTTGTGCAAGGTTTGGTGGAAGAAGGCTTGCCATTGGGCGGTTTGTGGTACAGCGATTATCTCGAAAGGAGCGGCGAAGATGTATGTTGAAGTTTTGGTTGAAGATATATCTGGTAAAAAGGCGATAGAAATCCTTGCACCGAAGTTGTTCAACATACCCACAAGAATCCACCATTACAAGGGAATTGGGCATATTCCCAAAAATATGCGACCCAAAACCGATGCAAGCAAACGGCAATTACTTAACGAACTCCCAAGATTGTTGCAAGGGTTTGGGAGAGTTTCTGCTTGTCAAGCCGTGGTTATAATATGCGATTTAGACGACAGGGACAAACAGGCATTTTTAGCCGAACTTAACAATATTTTAGAATCGTGTTCTCCAAAGCCAAATGCAATTTTTTGCCTTGCTGTAGAGGAATTTGAAGCGTGGTATCTTGGGGACATAAACGCCATAAAACAGGCTTATCCTAGGGCGAAAAATAATGTGCTGAACGCTTACGAAAACGATACAATTTGCGGAACATGGGAAACGCTTGCAGATGCTGTATACAAAGGCGGCAGCAAGGATTTGATAAAAAAAGGTTGGCAAGAAATAGGCAAACAAAAATCCGCTTGGGCGGAAAATATCGCTCCGCACATGAATGTTGACGAAAATCTTTCGCCCAGTTTTAACGAAATGCGGGGCAAATTGCAGAACATAACATAATTTCAATAAAAATATACGCAAGCACGGCGACATCTTTTGTCCACAGGGCAAAATTCAACAGTCGCCCGTTTGCCCGTTCCAACCTGCCTGTCTGCCACGGGTATTTCCACAACACAAGCACAGCCATTTACAACCATCACCCACAAATAGCCACACTTAAATCATTCACATTCGTACCCGTCGGATTAGTTACTATTAGACCGTTTACCTCTTTTAAGGCGGTGTAGCTGTCGTTGTTGGCTAAAATTTTGTCAATATTTAGGTTGGCGGCGGCGAGTTTTGCTATGGTTTCGCCGGTAACTATGCCGCCAGCGGCATCGGTTGGGCCGTCTGTGCCGTCCGAGCCTAGCGAGAAAATTAGCGTGTTTGGCAAGTTTTCTATGGGCTTGGCGGCGGATAGTGCTAATTCTTGGTTGCGGCCGCCTTTGCCGTTGCCTTTTATGGTAACAACCGTTTCGCCGCCCGCAATTATAACGCACGGCTTAACAAAACTGTTGCGAGAAAAATGTGTGTCGCTGGCAATTTTGCCCAAAAAACGCCCCGCCTCGGCGGCCTCGCAATCTAGGCTAGTTGTTAGTATGTATGGCGTATAGCCCATTTTTTGGGATATTTCCGCCGCCGCTTTGCACAGCGTGTTTACGCTACCCACAATGCTTGTCTGCACGTTTGTGATATTTGCTGGCGTTGCTTGGGATATGTACGCTAAATGCTGCGGCTTTATTTTTATGCCGTATTTATCCAGAATATACAAGGCTTGTTCGGTGGTGGCTGTGTCTGCGGCGGTTGGGCCTGATGCTATGGAATCTAATCTGTCGCCCAAAACGTCGGACAACACAATGGCAAATATTTTGGCAGGAGCAACCAGTTGGGCAAATCGTCCCGCTTTTACGCTGGATAGCCGCTTGCGAATTACGTTGATTTCTACGATATTTGCACCGCTTGCCAATAATTGAGCAGATATATCTTGAATATCAGCCAGCGAAACGCCTGGCAATGGTTTTTCAAACAATGCCGAGCCGCCGCCCGATAACAAAAAAATCAACTCGTCATTTTCGGTTAAATTTTCGGCTAAATTTATGCAATATTCCGTTGCAATAATCGTTTGGTCGTCAGATATTGGGTGTCCCGCCTCAAAATGGTGGACTTTTTGGTGGATTTTTGGTGGATTTTTTCCATTTTTTAACGCATTTTGCAGCTGTTCCCAGTCAGCGTCTGCAACTGCGCTTGTATGCCCGTGTTTTGTTACGACAACTGCAATTTTTAGGCTAATATCCTGTAAATTTTCACAAAAAAAGTCTACTGCGGCAATAGCCATTGTCCAAGCGGCTTTGCCTATCGCCATTATGTGGTACGTTTTGGATTTATCAAAATGATAATCCGATAAAGCCTTTTTTACGGCACTTTGCGGCATATTTTCCGCTATTACAAAGTCAATTATTTTTTGGGCTGTTTCTAGCATTTTTTTGTCCTCCGATTTTGTGGATTTTGTGATTGTGGATTTTGTGGATTTTACTGCTTTTATTGCTTAAGTTCCGCAATAGCTTGCTTTGCCAAAAGGTCGCAACGTTCGTTTTCTTCGTTGTCTGCGTGGCCTTTTACCCAGTTGCAGGTTACTTTGTGCTGTTGTAGCAAATCCAGTAAAACTTCCCATAAATCAACGTTTAGTGCCTTATCGGTTTTGTTACGTTGCCAATTATTGGCTTGCCAGCGTTTCGCCCAGCCTTTATTTACGGCATCTACAACGTATTTTGAATCGGAAAATAATTCCACTTCGCACGGTTCTTTTAGGGCTTGCAAGCCCTTTATTGCGGCGGTTAATTCCATGCGGTTGTTTGTGGTGGATTTTTCGCCGCCAGAAAGCTCTTTGCGGTGGATTTTGTTTTTGGCGGTAAATAACAGCACAGTTCCGTAACCGCCAGGCCCTGGATTGCCCGAGCAAGCACCATCGCTGTACAAAATAATTTTTTTCAATAGAATTTCCCCCTTTCGGTTTTGGTTTCGGTTTGTTGTTTTAATTCTGAAAGCAAAAAACTTGACATTGCCGCATAAATTTGCTAAAGTAAACATAGTTTACACACTTGGAAGGAGTGCAGAAAATGAACAATATCGATTTAATAACCTTAAACAACAACAGTATGCAGCAAAACGCCTATATTTACTGCGATATTAAGCATAAAATGTGTGTTGTGATAGACCCTGGTTACAACGGAGATGCAATAAATTCAGCGGTTGACGGCAAATTTGAAATAGCGGCAATTTTGCTAACGCACGGGCATTACGACCACATCATGGACGCTCGAAAGCTAAACCAAACCGCCGACATATACTGCCACGAAGACGAGGCACAAGTTTTGGAAGAACCCAAAATAAATTTATCCACTGGTGCGCCGCTAACGATAATGCTAACGCCCAACAAAACATTCAAAGACGGCGATACTTTTAAGTTTGGCACGATTAGCTTGACGGTCTTACATATTCCAGGGCATACGCCAGGCGGGGCTTGTTATTATGATGCCGAAAACGCCGTTGTTTTTACGGGAGATTCTTTATTTAAGCACGCTGTCGGCTATACATCTTTTCCGTTAAGCGACGAAACCGCCCTGATAACCAGCATAAAAAGCAAGCTGCTTACCTTGCCCAATAACACCACAGTTTACCCTGGCCACGACGAACCCACCACAATCGGCGAAGAAAAGCTGAATAACCCGTTTGTGCGAACGGGTTAATTGTAAATTAGACGGGACGGGCGGGTCGCCCGTTTGTCCATACCGATGTCGCCCGTTCGCCCGTCCGATTTGGCTAACAATATTTTACGGTTTTAGGTAATAATAATCAGCACTAAAAACAAGCAGCCAAACAGCCAAAGGGTTTTTTGCCAAAAGCCGTATTTTTTTAGCTGAACGGCAGAAATCATTAAAAATCCTGTCAAAAATAGGGCAATGTATAAAACCCAGCTAGGAATATTGTAGCTAACAACAAGCCACAAAACCATTGTAGTAACAAGCATCGCACCAGGAACAGGCAACCCAACAAAATATTCTTTTGAACAAACAATATTATAATAAGCAAGCCGCCACAGCCCACAAATGCAGTAAAAAACTAGTGCAATCACTAAAATAGGGTGGCTGCCGACAAAAATATATATCACCCAAATTGGAATAATGCAGCATATAAAGAAATCGACAAGCGAATCCACATATTGCCCAAACTCGGTTTGTTGGTGCAATTTGTAGGCAAAAAAGCCGTCGAATAAATCCATTAACAGCGAAAGTAAAACAAAAATAAGTGCAAATTGCAAATTATGTTGTACCAAAAAATAACAAGCGACTATGCCAAAAATTAGTCCCAAAGTAGTAATGCCGTTAGGAACATTCAAAAACTGTAGTACCGGAAAAAATTTTTTCATCTTTTTCATCCTTATCAAGCGTTCCGTATTACTGGCGTTTTCCCAAATAATCGCCCAAACTAATTTTTGTTTCAAATCCGGTTGCCGTGTTTGCCATTATTTCGGCGGCGGGCGTTACGCTACCCTGCCTAAAAAACAACATTACCAACGAGCCGCCTGGCAAAAAATAACTTGCCTGCTCGCCACGTGCAAATGAGTCCGCCACGTTAAATAAATGCACAATAGAGCCAACAAAGGTTGCACCCACTTCAACAATGGTTACTGTGCCAAAATTTGCCGTATCTGCCACTATAATAGCCCGTTTGTTTTGACAATACAGCCGTGCAATTTTGTTTACTGCTATCGGGTTTACCGAATATAAGTGTCCGTTTATCGGCTTTTTTTGCTGAATTTTCCCGCTGTCAAAAAAGTGCAACCTGTGATAATTTGCGGGTGTTAGCCGAATTTTTACCATTGTACCATTTTGGTAAGTTTCTGCTAAATTTTCATCGTCAAACAGCTCGGCAAGCGAAAATGTGCTGCCTTTTGCCGCTATAACGCTGTTTACGGTTATTTTTTCGTATATACTTGCCAAACCTTCGCAGGGTGCAAAAAGATTTTCGGTGTCAACTGGAAAGTTTATTGTTTTCTCTCGTGAAAAAAAATCTGCATAACTTTTGTATTCGGTTTTACAGCCCGACATATCAACGTTGTATTGCTGGATAAATTTTGGCACATTACGTGCAGAAAATTTTGTTTGGCAATAAGCACCGTACAAACGGCTTAAAATTTTGCGTTTTACCAAGAACGGTAAAGTTGCTTTGCCTAGCGGGTTTTCGTAAATTATCCGCATTAACTTGTTGGCTGGCACTTGCTCGTGCTCTAATTTGCCCGCATTGTAGTACATTAAATCCATAAAAATCACTAAAAATTCCGCATTGCCCATTTCGGACAATCGTAATAATCAATTTGAGCCTGGTTTTCGGGGTAACGTCCGCAATAAAAGTATTTGAAGAATATGGAATCGTAACCCAAACAGCGACCATTTTTGCCAAAAAGCGGGCAATTTAACTTTTGGCAGCAAGTAAATTCACAAGCATCGCAATTACCCGAAACGCCTTGCCACGTTTTTTTTATTGTAACCAAACTGCGGTCGGTGTTTAGTTTTGGCGGGTCGGTTATTTTACCAGGGTACATATCCCGATATTGCTGGTTGGTTAGCGAACGCCACATAACTTTATAAATATGTAACCAAAGTTCAAAAACGGGCAGTTCGGAATAACTTGCTAGTGGTGCAAACGCCGCTTTATACAGCGGAAACAACGCAAACATAGCCACGCCGCCCGTCGCAATAAACAACACAAATAACAAATACAAATAAAGCCGTGCCAAAACATTATAGCCAGCGTTAGCCACAGCGGCAGTTTTTTGCAACGGTAAAACAATCAAAGCAAGCACCGCCGCCGCGCCCACCAAAACCGCCAAAAACCACAAATATCGCCTTACAAAAGCATTATGCACAAAATCGCTCCTCTACGAAACAAATATTTTTACTACATATCAAATGATACCACAATTAAAAAGCTAAATCAAATTATTTTAACGCATATAGTTTATAGCCGTTTTGCGGCATTTCAGGCGAAAAGCCGCAAAAAATACCGCATATTCCGCAATTTATTACTTGCTGAAAAAAATTGCAAAAAATTTTTTTATGTGCTATACTAAAAAAAGATTAACAAATTTGCAAAATAATGTTCAGTAGGCAGAAAGGTCGTATAATTATGTACAACAGAGGCGACAAAATCGTATACCCAATATACGGCGCAGGAGTTATTGAAAGCCTAGAAGAAAAAGAAGTAGACGGAACTATGCAAAGTTACTACGTTATGCGTATTCCAATAGGCAACCTAAAAATTATCGTAAGCGTTGGCAAGGCAGACAGTTTGGGCATTAGAGAAATTTACACGGCGGAACAAATAACGGCAATCATTAACAACGTAAACGCTTTGCCAAAAGATATGCCCGAAAACTGGAATCAACGCTACAAGGAAAATATGGGCCGCATAAAATCTGGCAAACTAGAGGAAGTTACCCTAGTTTACCGCAATTTGCGCGAACGTGAACGCAAACGCGGCTTATCTACCGCCGAAAAAAAAATTATGACAACCGCAAAACAAATAGTTTTATCGGAACTTATTTTGTCTCAAAACCTAGAAAAACCGCAAGCCGAAGATATTTTGCTAGAAACCCTTAACCTTAATTTTGACCCCGAGCATAATAAAAACCCCGAAAACACTATTAATACCGAAAACCCCGAAAATGACGAAAATGACGAAAATGACGAAGACACCGAAAATGTGGACTAAAACCCCGCAACTTTAGGTTTTTGTTTAACGCCAATTAAGGGTAAACGGGCGGATACTTAAGCTAAAATCGGAGGGGCAAACGGGCGACCGACCCCTGTATCGTTTAAGCCCACAACGGGCGGATAATATCCGCCCCTACGTTGAATACATCTTCATAATAAAAATTAGCGGGGTCAAGGGGACGCGTTCCCTTGCGGGGTCAAGGGGCAGAGCCCTTGCGGGGTGTGGGGCAGAGCCCCACGGTTTTGAGTTGATTTTAGAAAGCGGTGGATTTATGCTTTTTGACAGCCATGTTCACACGGCTGTTTCGCCTGATAGCGAAATGTTGCCAGCGGAAGCTGCTAGGCTGCTGAAACAAAAAAATATCGGTTGCGTTTTTACTGAACACGCCGATTACAACCCAAGCGGGGAATTGTATTTTAGCGTTGATTTTGACGTTTATCCTAGCCAATATTTGCAGTATCGCAATAGTTGCGTTAAATTAGGGCTAGAAATTACCTTGCTAACCGAAAATGTCCAGCTAAACCAAGCCCTAATCGCCAAGCATAATTGGGATTTTATTCTAGGTTCGATACATTGGGTAGATTGCTGGGATTTATATTTTGACGATGCCTATAACCAGCTAGGCGAAAAGGTTTATAGCCGATATTTGCAATATGCCGCACAAATGGCACAAATACACGATTTTGACGCTCTGGCTCATATCGATTATATTTCACGCTATTCTCGGCTGCCAGAAAAAAATGTGCTGTATGCTAAATATGCCGCCGATTACGATAACCTGCTTATCGCTTTGCTAGATCGCGGCAAATTGCTAGAGTTTAACACCGAACGGCTAACCAAAAACGAGCCAGCCACCGAACGTAACTTGTTCGAAATATACAGCCGCTATAAGCAACTTGGCGGCAAATACGTAACTATCGGCTCTGATGCACACGAAAGCACAAAAATTGGTAAAAATTTTGACAAGGCACTAAAAATGCTTACCAAAATAGAGTTAGTTCCCGTATATTTTGACGAACGGAGGAAAATAAAATGCACAAAAATATAACTATAATCGTGGCAGAAGACTACGAAACAATGAGCCACAAAGCAGCGGAAATTTTTGCTGAATCGATAACCGCAAACCCAAATAAATCCTTTGGTTTTGCAACAGGTGCAACTCCTGTTGGTATGTATAAAAATTTAGTAAAATTGCATAAACAGGAAAACTTGGACTTTTCGGGCGTGTCAACCTTTAATTTGGACGAGTATCACCCGCTTGCACCCGATTCGCCGCAAAGCTACCGACAATTTATGTACGATAACCTGTTTTCGCACGTAAACATCAACAAAAACAACATATTCATACCCGATAGCAAAGCCGCCGATCCACACATGGAAGCCAAAGAATACGAGGCAAAAATTGAAAACAAGGGCGGCATAGAAATGCAAATTTTGGGGATTGGCTTAAATGGTCATATCGGCTTTAACGAGCCAAACGAAACTTTTGACGCAAATACCCGCTATACACCGCTTGCAAAAGCAACAATCGAAAGCAACGCGCGGCATTTTGCCTCCGCCGAGGACGTTCCCACTAATGCAATTACCATGGGAATACGGTCTATAATGTTGGCTAGGCATATTTTGCTATTGGCAAACGGCGTAAACAAAGCCACTATTTTACGAGATGCACTTTTGGGTGCTATTACGCCACTTGTGCCAGCATCTATTTTGCAGTTGCATCAGTCAGTTACGGTAGTTATTGATAAAGAAGCTGCTACATTATTGTAGTTATGGCGTTGAAAAGAAAAGCGAGCGAGTCTTCTTTTGTTAAACAAGCCGCCATTTTGGCGGCTGCAACTTTGTTTGTTCGCTTTATCGGGTTTTTGTACAGAGTGCCACTTACCAACCTTATCGGCGACGAGGGAAACGCCCTCTATAATGCTGGCTTTCAATTTTATTCTTTTTTGTTGGTGCTTTCTTCGGCGGGCTTGCCTGCTGCTATTGCCAAAATGGTCTCCGAACGAATGGCTCGGCACGAATATAGAAATGCACACCGAGTTTTTCAGGCGGCGATGATAGTTGCCGTTACGTTTGGTTTTTTTGGATCGGTACTGTTGTGGTTTATGGCGGGATATTTATCGGTGTGGTTTGGATACCCTGGCAGCGTATATGCGATAAGGGCAGTTTCGCCAGCTGTATTACTTGTCGCTATTATGGCGGTTTTTAGGGGGTATTTTCAAGGAATGAATAATACTGTGCCTACTGCTGTATCGCAAGTTGTAGAGCAGTTTTTTAATGCGATATTCAAAATTGGCTTAGCGTTTTTGTTTATCGAACAGCTAGAACTGGCGGCGGCGGGTGCAACTGCTGGCACGGGAATAGGTGCTTTTTTGGGACTTATGACACTTTTGGGCATTTACAGGATATTATCGCCAAAGTTTGTAACCCGAGCAAAACGCGACCGTTCCCATAAAGTTGAGCATACTGGCGATATAGTAAAAGAAATTTTGTCAACGGCGTTTCCGATAATTATCGGCACGGCAATTTACAGCATGGCAAATTTTATTGATATGGCTATGGTTTCGCACAGGTTAAATTCGACGGGATTATTTTTGCAATCTGAAATTGATATGTTATACGGGCAATTAACGGGTAAATTTGTTGTTTTAACAACGTTGCCTGTTTCTATATCTTCGGCGTTAGCGATTGCCTCGTTGCCTAGCATAGCGGGCAGCACCGCCACAAGAGACCGCAAGGCGGTTTTGTCAAAAATATCCAAGGCGACAAGGTTGTCAATGTTGGTTGCAATACCGTCTGCCGTTGGGTTGGGCGTTTTAGCAGAGCCAATTTTGCTGTTACTTTTCCCAGCCCACCCAGATGGTGCTATTTTGTTGCAAGTTGGTGCAATCAGCATTGTATTTTTGTCATTGGTGCAGGTTTCTACGGGGGCGTTGCAGGGTATAGGAAAAATAATTTTTCCTGTTGCGGGTGCGTTGGCGGGTGCAACGGCGAAAATTCCGCTAAATTACGTACTAATAGCGATTCCAGAAATTAACGTTTTGGGTGCGGTAATAAGCACGATAGTGTGCTATTTTTTCGCAATGCTAATAAATTGGGGTGCGTTAAAAAAATACACAAAAATAAAAATCGACTGGTCGGGAACATTTATCAAACCTGCCATCGCCGCCGCAATGATGGGCATTGCATCTTTTGTCAGCCATTATTCCATAATGCTATTTTTAGGAAACAACACAATTGCAACGCTAATATCAGTAATATTTGGCGTAGTTACATACTTTCTAATACTGATAATTTTGGGCGGCTTGCAAAAAGAAGATGTGCAACGGATTCCTTTTGTTAGGAAGTATGTTCGGTAAGGGCAAAAACAAGTTCAAAACCGTGGGCGCTGCCCACACCCGCCAGGGCGCTGCCCTGGACCCGCAAGGAGCGCGCCCCTTGACCCGCTAAGTTTTTTAATGGGTTTTGGCGGTAAGTTTGATGATATTAGGGTTAAATTTGCGGCGTTTTCCCCGTAGGGGCGACCGTCCCCTGCCCGTCCGACAGGCGGGTCGGTCGCCCGTCCGTCTAATCCCCAATGGTTCAATAAAAATGTACGCAGGTGGGGCAACCGTCTCTTGCCCGTCCGCCTACTCGGTGGGCAGGTTCGTCAGGCGGGTTGGTCGCCCGTGGTAAATTTCGGGCGACCAATGAAAATGACAATCAATTACTTTCCAAATAATCTTTATCAGGCAACGGTGGAAAATTCGCCGTTGGCAAAACTTGATACCAATATGCAACAGATGCTATATCGTCCTGCAAGGGCAAATATCTGCCGTCTTCTCGCCAGCCTAGCGCCTGAATCGTAACACGCAAATCCTCTTCAAAGCGAATTGGGTCGACTATGTGCCAGCGATACATACCAAAACGTTGCTGACTTTGGTATAATCCGTCAGGACGTATTACTTGATGCAACCCAGCGTAAGCCGTGGAAAATTCTTGATATTGGTGGTTTTTTTGGTTTTCAAAATTATAAGAGCCGCAAAAATAATCCTCTGTGCCTGTACCGCAAATTGTGGGAAACTCGTTATCGCCGTCCATGAAAAATTTAATTTCGCCCTCGCCCCACCAGCCAGCACTATTAGATTGCCAAGCCATATAAGTGCCAACATATTGTCCTTGCCCTTTTACGCCGTCCAAGATTGTGTAAACTTCCTTATAAGGCAACGGTTTGGCTCGCCTAAATTGTGCGTGAAAATATGCCGCATCGTCAGGTATATCTGTCAAAACGTAGTCAATTTGATAATACATGGTAACAGGCACTTTGTCTAGGTTTTCTAAAGTCATGCGGCAACTTTTTTTGAAAGGCATCTGCCAATAGCAGTTGAAAGCACTGCCAGGGTTTACGCAGACCGCCAAAGAGTTAAGCGGTGCGAAAGAATCCCAAGAACTAGCGAAAAAATCCCCTATTGGGCATTCGATAGACGGCATTTTTTGTCCGTCCCAATAAGCACGCAAAATTGTGTTGCGCCATTTGCCTGTTGGAGTGAGCCAAATATGCTGTATGCAGCCAGGTTCAGATATATCGGCAATGGTAAAAGTTTCGCCAGGTTGTAGGATTATGTAAGGGTTGACTTTCCAGCCTTGTCCCAAACTTTGTGCGGCGTGTTTTGCGTTGCCGTCCGCCAAGTTGCACATTCCGCCCTGTCCTTTTTCGCCTGTAAAATTTTCTGGCGAAATGGAGCGAGTTTTTGCTTTTGAGGTCAAAAATAAATTTCCCATGTTTGTGTTCAGCCCATTAAAATTAGAACTCATAAAATTATGCTCCCTTTTAAGTATGTCCGTTGGATTTTCGCCTTTTCGTTATGGCACACAGCATTAAGATAAGCGGACATTCAAAATTATGTTATTATCTTAGCATAAAAATATTTAGCTGTAAAGTGGTTTTGGCTTGAAATCGGGAATGGTAATTTTCCTTTTTGTTTGACTTTTTGGGTGTTGGGTGGTATAATTTTGGTAAAATTTAGCAAGGGGGGGATTTGCATGATTCAAATTACGGCAAACGACTTTGAAATCAATGTCAAAAAATATTTAACGCTCGCCACCAAAGAGCGGGTTCATATAACCGAAAATGGCAACGATATAGCCATTTTGGCCGCTCCGCCGAAAAATATTGTAGACAGCTTTATTGGCGTTATTCCAGACGATGGCTATAGCGTGAAAACGGCTCGGCAGGAACGGAGGGGTAATTTTGCCAGAGGAATTTTTGCAAAAGCAAGTTGACAAAACTATTTCCTAGCAAGGGGGCTATTTTATGCGAACAATCCAATCCATGGAAGAACTAGACATTCCGCAACGCTACCGAGATTATCTAGCGGAATATTTGGCAAACATCGCCGCAGCTAACCTGCCATTTATTAGCAGGGTTATTTTGTTTGGCAGTTGTGCAAGAGGTACAACCCGCAAATCTAGTGATATTGACATTTTTGTTACTACTAACCGAGAGGTAAGCATTGACGAAGAAGATATACTTGCCTGGGATTGCCGTCCTACAGGTGCTTCTAGTGGACTGCCAATGGATTTATTGGTACAACCAGAAGAAAAATTTATCACTTTCATAGACAGCTTTGGCATGGTTCAAAAGCAAGTACATAAGAATGGAGTTGATTTAAGTGGATTTATACGAGAACGCTTGCCAAACCGAGCGAGCAGCCATTAACTTATTAAGCACAGGAGATTACCGCTAAAATATATTTTGACAAACCCCAAAACATACCCTATAATAAAAATATCAAGCAACAAACCAAAATTCAAAATAACGGAGGAACAACAATGCCAAAATTTGGAGTTAGTATTTACAGCATAAGCCGCAATATTCTTAACGGAAAAATTACCCCCGAAGAGGGCGTAGAATGGCTGTGCGAACACGGCGCGGAAGTTATTGAAATTGTACCATTTGGGATTGACCTTTTGGCAGACCCAACCCTAGCAACACGCATGAAAGCCGCCGCCGATAAATTTAACGTGCCTATTGACAACTATTCAATAAACGCCGATTTCCTAATGAAAACGCCCGCCGAAATGCAACAGGAAATAGACAGGGTAAAATCCCATATAAAAGCTGCAAAAGATTTGGGTATCTCCACGCTGCGGAGCGACTGCGCAGGCTACAGGCGGCCAATAGAACAAAACACAATAGAAACATTTTTGGAAGAATTACCCGATATTACCAAAGCCTACGAAGATTTAGCAGAATACGCCGCCAGCTTTAACATAAAGCTGTTGCTAGAAAATCACGGTTTTCACGCCAACGGCTGCGATAGAGTCCGCCTAATCCTAAAGGGCGTAAAATCCGCAAATTTTGGACATCAGCTTGATGTTGGCAACTACATTTGCATGGACGATAAACCCGAAATAGCCGTTAAAAAAATGCTGCCTTTCGCCGTAACCGTGCACATGAAAGATTTTTACGTACGCCGCACCGACCCTGGCGATGCAACGCAATTTGACTGCTCGGGTGCGTGGTTTCGCTCGGTTGGCGGACAATACCTGCGCGGCTCTATCCTAGGGCAAGGCGACTTGGATACCGTTGACATTATCCACAGCGTTAAGGCATCTGGCTTTGACGGCAACATTTATATAGAATACGAAGGCATGGAAGATTGCTTTTACGGCACAAAAGTTAGCCTGGATAACCTTAAAAGAATCTGGAGCGAAGTTTGAGTTTATAGCGAAGCAAAAGCCGATATAACGAAAAAATGGGCGGACAATATCTGCCCATTTTTTTGTTGGAGTTGTGTTTGTCGTAGGGGCGACCGTCCACCTGCGTACATTTTTATTGATATAATGTGAACCAGGTGGAACGGGCGACCGTTTGCCCCCCAACCAACGAGGGGCGTTGCCGTTGGCGTTGGGGATTTCACAACGGGCGACCGAGGACGGTCGCCCGTCCGTCTAATCCCCAATGTTTCAATAAAAGTGTACGCAGGTGGGGGGGGGGGGGGGGG